>OMRU01000007.1 GCA_900313465.1 uncultured Clostridia bacterium | reverse complement strand
AGTACCACGACCGATTTCATCAAATAAGAACAAGGAATCACTAGAGGCGCTATCTAATGCCTGGGCGACTTCGCTCATTTCTGTCATGAAGGTGGATTGACCTTTGATGAGGTTATCAGAAGCGCCGATTCTGGTGTATAAGGAATCAAAGACAGGGATGTCGCACTCTTTGGCAGAGACAAAGGAACCAATCTGAGCCATGATGACAAGAAGACCAAATTCCTTCATGTAAGTGGACTTACCACCCATGTTAGGACCGGTGATGATCAAGACTTCGGTGTCTTTATCCATCTCATAGTCATTAGAGACGAAGACTTTATCAGGAGCGGCCTTTTCAATGATTGGATGTCTTGCTTCTAAGATGTGAATTCGTTTCTCGCCATTGAAGGTTGGTCTGGTGTAGTTGTTTTCACTAGCGACAAAAGCCAGGTTGAGGAAGTAATCTAGTTCTGAAATGGCATCGCTGGTGGCCTGAATCTGACTGGTGAATTGGGAAATGTATTTTCTGAGTTCCTTGAACAAACGATATTCCATCGAGGCTCTATCATCCTTGGCACGTAAGATACGAGCTTCTTTTTCCTGTAATTCAGGGGTGACAAAACGTTCACCGGTGGTTAAGGTCTGTTTGCGGATATAACCAAATTCTGGTTTGACGGCATCGATGTTGGATTTGGATACTTCGATATAATACCCAAAGACGGAGGTGTAACCGACCTTGAGTTTCTGAATGCCAGTTCTTTCTCTTTCGCTGACTTCCAACTTGGCAATCCAATCCTTGGCATCGCTGGTGAGGTCGATCAGTTCATCAAGTTCAGCGTTGAAACCTTTCTTGAAGATTTCACCTTCCATAATGGTCAAAGGGCAGTTTTCGGAAATGGCGCGTTCCAATAAATCCACTAACTCAGTATAGTCACCAAGTCTTGTGGCAATATCATTTAATTCCGGAGTGTCCTGAATCTGACTAAGATGATGTCTTAAGACGGGGACAATCTGTAAGGAACGCTTCAACTGTAGAAGATCGTGACCATTGCAGTTTTCATAACCCATACGAGCGATGAGTCTTTCCATATCAAAGACGCCTTCTAAATCCGTTCTCAGGGTTTCTCTCTCTAAATAGTGCTCTACAAAACAATCCGTCAGATTTAAACGGCGATTGATTTCTTCCTGGGAAGCAGAAGGGGAGACAATCTGACTTTTCAGATAACGAGAACCCATTGGAGTCTTAGTCTTGTTTAATAACCAATAAAGGGTACCAAAAGCCTTGCCGTCAAGAGACTTGACCAATTCCATGTTGGCTTGAGCAGAGTAGTCGAGTTTCATGGACTTCTGTTCCATGAGGTTTTCGGCTGGCTTGAAGTAGGTTAAATCTCTACGCTCCATGTTCTTGAGGTAGTTGTATAAGCGGCTTGCAGCGTCGATCTGACGCTCATCTTTTAAAGCGCCAAACAAAGCATCGGTTTCAATCGAAGTGGTGGAGTCGTTGTAATAGGAAACGCAGATGTTGGAATTGGCTTTGATGTAGACGACAAGGTTGGCGTCGATGTTTGTCGGGACGACAAGTTCCTTGACGTCGATAGAAAGCATCTTTTCGACCACCTTGGCATAGTTGTTTTCTAAAGAGACTACCTTCATTTCACCAGTAGAGATATCGGCGTAGCATAAAAAGGCCTGGCGGACATCCATGTAAAGAGAGGCGATGAAGTTGTTCTCATTGTTGGTCAAATCGAGGTTGGCGCCAGGAGTGATGATCTGGATGACATCTCTCTTGACGAGCTTCTTGGTGAGCTTAGGGTCTTCGACCTGTTCACAGATGGCAACCTTGTATCCGTTGTCGATGAGCTTTTGGGCGTATTGCAAATAAGCGTGGTGAGGAACGCCACACATTGGGATGAACTGACCATTGCCCGCCGCTTTCTTGGTCAAGAAAAGCTGAAGCTCACGAGAGCAAATCTGTGCATCTTCTAAAAACATTTCATAGAAGTCGCCGATGCGGAAGAACAAAATGATATCACCGTATTGCTTTTTGAAGCTCAGGTATTGTTCAACCATTGGGGTATAACCAGTTTCTTTTTCTTTTTTAGTTGCCATAATGATGTTCCTCAAATAAAGTATGTATTAATTATAAACTTTATTTGCGAAAGAAAAAACAGAGACGACTAAAGTTTCGTCTCTGTTAATGGTTCAATGAATTTGAGGACTTCTTCTTTGGCGGTAAGGTAGTTGATGACTAAAGGATGATTGTCGTATTCAATCTGTAATTCCTTTGTCACCTTCATCACTTCATCGCGCTTTGGACCGGATAGAAGTTTGATGGTAGACTGTAACTTTTCTCTCTGTGTCTTAATCTTGATGAGATACTCATCACTTTCTACCGCACGTTTTAATTCTTTATAACGTTTGACACAAGCTAGTGACTTGAAGTCAGAAAGAAGTTTTTCAGCTTGAAGGGTTAGTTCTTCAATTTCACTCATCAAGTAGTTCTCCAATCAGGGAGTAGGTATGAGATTCCGTGATTCTTACTTTTCTGATCTGACCGATAAGAGAAGCATCGCCAGTGACATGGACAAGCTTATTGTGACGGTCGTAGCCAGAAACTCTTGTGTCATCCTTATCCGAGACTTTCTCAAACAGGACTTCTACAATCTTGCCTGGATATGTCTCAGCGCGCTTAGAGGATAATTCATCAATCAACTTCTTCAGTTCATCGAAGTGCTTATGCTTGATTTCATCGCTCATCTCATCTTTCATTCTGGCCGCTGGTGTACCAGGGCGTGGAGAGTAGATGAAGGTGAAGGCGGAATCATAGCCAACCTCTTTGACTAAGGAAAGAGTGTCTTGGAATTCTTCTTCGGTTTCGTTAGGGAAACCAACGATGATATCCGTGCTTAAGAAGACATCTGGTAATCTCTTCTTCAACTCGTGAACAATCTCGAGATATTGTTCTCTTGTATAACGGCGGTTCATACGCTTTAAGACGGAGTTGGAGCCAGACTGAACTGGAAGATGCATGTAAGGCATGATGTTATCATACTTGGCCATGACAT
Organism: uncultured Clostridia bacterium; assembly: GCA_900313465.1. Taxonomy (GTDB): domain Bacteria; phylum Bacillota_I; class Bacilli_A; order RFN20; family CAG-288; genus Enterosoma. The sequence goes on along the minus strand of OMRU01000007.1, from coordinate 10,689 downwards.
CGAAAACCTGAGTGCGGAAATCGCTTGGATATGGAGTGACAAATCTGACACGAGGAATGCCAGTCTTGGCCACTTCCTCAAGCAAGGTAGCAAAGGCGTATTCGTCACCAAAGTCTTTGCCATAGGCATCGACGTTCTGACCAAGCAAGGTGACTTGCTTATAGCCTTGTTCCTTGAGACATTTGACTTCTGCGATGATATCTTCCATCTTACGAGAACGTTCCTTGCCTCTGGTATAAGGGACGATACAATATGTACAGAACTTATCACAGCCGTACATGATGTTGACAAAGGCGGTAATGGTAGAAGCTCTACCAGTCTTGTCTTCCGGTAAGCCTTCAGGTACTAAGTCAGAATTGGATCTGACATCGACAACGAACTGATCATTTTTGATGCAGTCCTGAAGCAATGGATAGAATTCCACCAAATTGTTGGTACCAAAGATAAGGCTGACAAATGGGAAATGTTTCAAGACATGTTTGACCGCAAATTCCTCTTGCATGACGCATCCGCAGATGGCAATGATGGTCTCGCTATTCATATCGAACTGTTTCTTGGCGCGACCAAGTTCACCATAGAGATGATTTTCCGCGTTCTCGCGGACGGCACAGGTATTGAATAAAATAAAGTTTGCACCTAAAAAATCATCTTGCTCTTTCATACCGAGGGCAAGAAGCATGCTGCGAATGATCTCGGAATCTCGAACATTTGCTTGGCAACCATAGGTTTTGATACAAAAAGTCTTTCCCTGCCCCCAAGAGGCAAGGAAAGACGTAGGTTTCAAATTAACCTTTTCGTAACGTACAGATGATTCAAGACCCCGTCCTTTCGCAGCCTCTTTTAGATTAGGCAATGATACAAGACGGCGTTCTTTCATACGATAAATGAATTATTCAGCAACTTCTTCGTGCTTTGGGACATCAGAAGAAACAGCGTTGGCTGGATCGAACTCGGCTCTCTTGATGTGAAGCATGATGGTAGTGACTTCTCTGGCTTCTGGAGCAGCTGGTTCAGAGAAGTTCTGCATTAAGAATTCTGGCTGAATCGCGATGTCAGATGGAGTTTCATCATCCTTTAAGAAACGACGAGCGACGATGCAAGCTTTGATGGCCTGGTTTAAGGCAGAAGCGCCAACCAAAGAGATCTGGACAGCACCTTCCTGACGGATGTTTCCGGCAATCGCACCTGCTAACTTCTGGATTTGAGTGTTTCCACTAGCTTTTAATGTAGTCATAAAGAAAATCCTCTTTCTAATTTATTATTATATAACATTTTGCCTTACATACAACGGAAAATTTCTAGCAAAGTGTCGTCTAAAGCACATTTTTTCTTGATAAAACCTTGCTGAGTGTCAAAAGTTGTTTGTATACAAGATGAAAAACGACCCTTTTAGGAAGGGTCGTCTTGGTAAGTTTCGTTAATCAATTTGAAATCGATGACTTGTTTTGTTTCTTTATCGATATCAAATTGGACACCGTTGACAAGCATTTTTCCTGTTCTAGGAACAGATAATGCTGCCGGCATACCGGTTATGGTTCTCTTCATGGCGGAGGCTAAATCATCACCTAAAGAGGAATAATAGGCGCCGTTCATACCTGCATCACTTAGGAAGAGAGTTCCTTTGGATAGCAACTTCAGATCGTTTGTCTGAACGTGGGTGTGAGTACCAAAGACAGCAGTGACTCTACCATCGGCATATTCACCCATAACTCTTTTTTCCGCGGTGGCTTCCGCATGGAAGTCAACGATATGAATGACTTTTTCATCATCTTGTTTGATGATTTCATCTAAATCATAGAACGGATTGGATTGTACTCCATTCATATAGACTCTACCCATGAGGTTGGTGACACGGATTGGTGTGCCATCAAGAGTCGTAAAGAGATTTGTTCCAACACCGGGAGCATCCTTATCAAAGTTATAAGGACGAACCTGCTTGACCATATCATTACAGTGGCGGTGGACATCAGGACTGTTGAAGAAATGATTACCACTGGTTAAGGCGTCAATGCCATAAGAGAGAAGTTCTTTGTAGTGGTCATAGCAAAGGCCATGTCCATGTGTGGTGTTTTCTCCGTTGGCGATGACAAAATCGATATGATCTTGTTGTTTGTGGAGTGAGAGATACTTCTTGACTGCTTTTCTGCCTAAAGGTCCGACGATATCACCAAAGAAGATAACTCTTAGTGACTCAGCCATAATTACTTAGCGATTTCGACAGCTCTGGTCTCGCGGATGACGCTGACCTTGATCTGTCCTGGATACTGCATCTCAGATTCGATCTTTTCACGAATCTGAACGGCCATGACTTTGGCGTCTTCATCGCTGATTCTATCAGGAATGACCATGACGCGGACATCTCTACCGGACTGTAAGGCATAGGAAGAATGAACACCATCGAAGGATTTGCAGATGGTTTCTAACTGTTCAAGACGTTTGATATAGGTTTCTAAGGTTTCACTTCTGGCACCAGGTCTGGCAGCAGAAAGTGTATCGGCGGCAGTGACAAGTTCAGAAATGAGGTATTTCTTTGGCACATCACCATGGTGAGATTCAATGGCGTTGATGACAGCATCTGGTTCATTGAACTTCTTGGCTAACATGCTACCTAACTGGACGTGGCTACCTTCCTGTTCGGCATCGATGGATTTACCGATATCGTGGAGTAAGCCAGCGCGCTTGGCTAAGACTGGGTCAAGGCCTAATTCAGAAGCCATGACGCTGGATAAGTAAGCGACCTGGATGGAGTGGTCAAGAACGTTCTGACCATAGGAAGTACGATATTTGAGTCTACCGATATACATCAATAAACCGGAGTTGATACGTGGCAAACCGAGTTTGAAGACGGTCTGTTCACCGATTCTCTTCAAGGATTCATCGAATTCATCAGAGATCTTCTGATATAAGTCTTCAATTCTACCTGGCTGGATACGACCATCTCTGATCAAGGCTTCCAAGGTGAGTTTGGCTTTTTCTCTTCTGATTGGATCGAAGCAGGAGACAGTCAAGGTCTCTGGTGTATCATCGATGATGAGAGAGACACCGAACAACTGTTCCATGGATTTGATGTTTCTACCTTCACGACCGATGATTCTACCCTTCATTTCATCGCTTGGAAGAGCGACGGCGGAGGAGTTGCGTTCGCAGGTGACATCCTGAGCATATTTCTCCATGGCTAAGGCCATAAGAGTCTTGGCTTTATCTTCAGCCTGGGACTGGGCTTCTTCTTCCATCTGTTCTTTGAAGAGAGCGATGCGCTTGGCTTCCTTCTCTTCCACTCTGGCCATGAGTTCATCCTTGGCCTGTTCTAAAGACATGTTGGCGACTTTCTGAAGTTCGACGATGATGGAATCAATCTTGGACTGAAGTTCCTTGTCTTTGACATCGAGAGCCTGGAGACGCTGCTCATATTCGTTTCTCTTCTCATCGATTTGAGCTTCACGGCTGATGATGGCATCTTCACGTTTGTCTAAAGCGGCTTCTCTGTTATCGAGTTTGGTTTCGCTGGCGATGACGACTTTCTTTCTTTCGTCGATATCTTCCTGAGCAACCTTTCTCATCTGGTCAACTTCACTTCTACCTTCCAACTTGGCATTGGCAAGAATCTGTTCGGCTTTGACGTTGGCGTCAGAGACGATCTTGCTTGCTTTGTTTTCAGCAGAGTTCTTCTTTAAGACTGGCCAGACAAAAGCAAAGACGGCAACAACGATTGCAATGATTGCAATCACTAAAAACACAATACTTAATGTGTCCATAATAAAATTTACCTTTCTGGGGTCCAGTACGTATAGGGTTCACTGTGCCCCACGGGAACCTACTCGTGGAAAAAAGATGGGGGAAATTGTAGAAATATATACGGCAAAAATTCTAAACAGGGAATCTTTTATATATAAAACATAAAGAGAGTAAGACTTTATGCATCTATAAAATTATAATCCTAAAATATCCTTTTTAAAAGCGATTTCTCCCATTTTCCTAAAGGAATCATCCTGGCTTTTTCTGTTTCTTGGTAGAAGAAATGTGATAACTCTGATGAGATGAAGAAGTTGGTAGATAAAAGTTTGCACATAAAAAGGCGCAAATAGCGCCTTTATGATTTGTTTTTTGATTATTCTGCTTCAGGTTCAGAAGGTTTGCCAGCGAGTTTAGCACGAACTTCTTCTTCAATCTTGATTTGCATATCAGGATTGTTCTTGAACCAGTCATAGACGGAGGTGATACCCTGGCCTAAACGTTCGCCCTGATAGGAGAACCAGGAACCGGACTTCTCAATGATGGAGTAGTCGACAGCAAGCTGGGCAACTTCGTGCTCCTTGGAGACACCTTCACCAAACATGAGTTCCACCTTGCAGCTGCGATACGGTGGGGCAACCTTGTTCTTGACGACTTTGACAGCGACGATGTTGCCTAAGGCTTTATCGCCCTGTTTGATGGTTTCAGAACGACGGATTTCCATACGGATAGTGGAATAGAACTTCAAGGCTCTACCACCAGTGGTTGTTTCTGGATTGCCATACATGACACCGACTTTTTCACGAAGTTGGTTGATGAAGATGACGGTGCAATTGCTCTTGTCGAGAACACCGGCAAGTTTTCTTAAGGACTTGGACATCAAACGAGCCTGCATACCGACGGTGGAATCTTCAAAGGTTCCTTCCAATTCAGCCTTAGGAATCAAGGCGGCAACAGAGTCGACGATGATTAAGTCGATGGCATTGGATTTGGCAAGCATATCGACGATTTCCATAGCTTGTTCACCATAGTCTGGCTGAGATAAGATGAGTTCAGCGATGTTGACACCTAAATGCTTGGCGTATTCTGGATCGATGGCGTGTTCGGCATCGATATAGGCGGCACGGCCACCAAGTTTCTGGACTTCAGCGATGGCCTCTAAGGCTAATGTAGTCTTACCAGAAGATTCAGGACCATAGATTTCAATGATTCTGCCTTTGGGGTAACCGCCGACACCTAAAGCGGCATCGATCAGCATAGAACCGGTTGGAATCGCACCAACATCGACAGTGGGCTTTTCACCCATCTTCATGATGATACCTTTGTCGTTGTAGTAATTGCGAATTTCCTTCAAGGTAGCTTCGATGGCGCTATCTTTTTCTGTTTCGACAGGACTTGTCGTTGTAGTAACTGCTTTTTTTGCCATGGATAATTTTCCTCCATTATACATATGCCGTTTTAAAGGCGGATTTTAAAAAGATTGGTTCAAATATTTACTGAAGTTTTTCAAAGAGGGTAGAAAAAGCGAAGTCGACACATTGTTTGCGAATATCGTTTCTTTCACCGGATAGATGAAGTTCATAGACTTCCAGTGTTTCTAAAAACTTGATGCCGATATAGACAAGACCGACTGGTTTGTTCTCGCTTTCAGCAGGTCCGGCGTTGCCAGTAAAGGAAACAGCGATATCGCTCTGATAGAAGTTTGCTGCCTGCTTAGCCATCTCTTTGGCACATTCTTTAGAAATGGCACCATAGGTAGATATGATGCTTGCAGGAACGTTGAAACTTCTTTTTGCTGCATCAGTATAGGTAACAGCAGCGCCATGGAAGACATTACTTGCACCAGGAAGGCTAGTAAATGTGCTAGCAAATAAACCGCCAGTCAGGGATTCCATGCTGGAGAGAGTCAGTTTTTCTTTAATAAGAGCATCTAATAAATCCTTATATTCCATTACTTATTCTCCTCCTTGAGAACAGTTATGTTTTGTTTCACATAAATAAATAAGGATAAAAGGGAGACAAATAAGGAAACACATACCAGGATGTTAGTGAGAATGTAGGTGTATTCCCATCTGTTTGCCATCCATGTTTCAAGAGAACCGAAGTTCAAGAGACTGAATGGGAAACCTTTTAAGAATAAGACAGGGATAAGACCCATCTGAATGGCAGTTTTTACTTTACCCCAGATATTTGCAGCGAGAACCTTGCCTTGTCTCGCAGCTAAGCTTCTTAAACCATCCATCGCTAAATCACGACCGATGAAAAGTATGGCAAAAAATGGCAAGACCTGATAATGGCCATACCAATCTAATCTGGTGCTGAGAAGAATAAAAGCGGAGTCAACGAGGAATTTATCCGCCAAAGGATCTAAGAATTTTCCAAGATTGGTGACTAAGTTTCTGCTTCTGGCAAGATGTCCGTCAATGGCATCGGTGATTGAGCCAACGATGAAGATGACAAAGCACACTAAGTCAATCCAGTTGAAGCCGAGATTGAATCCGCAAATGACAAAGTCGCTTGCCCAGGTAGAGGTGGCGTTAGGAATGTATGACAAAGAGAAAACGACAATCATCAAAACGGCCATAAACAAACGAATGGTTGTGATTTTGTTTGGTAGGTTCATACTTTCCTTCCTTTTTTTAAGAGTTCCGACCCTATAAGCCATGTTTTGTCGAGGATGACAATTTATCTAGGTCAATGACCTGTCCGTTTCAGTTCGTTTCCCGATTCAGACTTCCCTTACCAAAATTTAGGTTTCTCGCTTGCGGGGCTTTCCAACGTTTCATTCCTACAATTTCTCATAGGTTCGTCACTGTGGAGCTTTAGAGAAGCAACACCATGGTTTCCTTTAGGTTTGCTTCTGCCGTCTGGGACTCCTCCCAGCCCAGGCTTATTGATTGGCCTGGCACAGACACTGCAACCATCACAGATTGCGCGAGCATGGACTTTCCTCTGATAACAAGTTACCAGCAGTCATCTAGGTCGGATGTTTATTTGTCGATAGTGTTAGGATTGATACCGGCTTTGGATAATGCTTTTTCCAATTTGGAGATGCGACGAAGCAATTCAAGATTGCTTAAGGAGGCATCTTCATTAGAAGAAACATCGCCGAGTCTAGCCTTCAATGAGGCGTTTTCAGCTTCCACCTTGCTTAACTGTTCATTGAGCATGGTCACTTTGTTCTGCATCTCAGAAAGTTGCTGATCGGTAGTGACAACATAACTGGCAAAAGCATCATAGTCTTTGATGACGATATCCAAAAAGGTATCGACCTGCAAGGCGTCATAGCCAGGCTTGGTACCTTCAAAGACTTTGTGATAGATTTTGTTTGAATCCAGTAAGAGTTTAACAGCCATTGTATTTCTCCTGCAGTATATTATATCAATTATAAAATTAATATTTAATCAAAATGTTTGGCAATTTTTCTCTTGATATTGTGTGCACGAAAATGGCGTAATATAACGGGAGTGTGCAACAATTGCGCATCCCGTTTCAAAAAAATCGGAAAGCATAAAAAAAGGTGGAAAACGCTTCCAGTCATTTGTAAAATAGTTTATTGAATATATTGGAGGATATATTATGTTTAAAATTGTGAAAAAGGACGTCCTCAATCCGACTATTACCAGAATAGTCGTCGAAGCTCCTTTTGTTGCCAAGAAGGCTCAGCCTGGTCAGTTCATCATTTTAAGAACGACGGATGAGGGTGAACGTCTTCCGTTTACTATCGCTGGTTCCGATCCAGAAAAGGGCACTGTCACCATTATTTATCAGGTTGTCGGTGCTTCCACTTTGGAACTCAATCAGTTTGAAGAAGGCGATTGCCTTGCTGACTTTGTCGGTCCTTTAGGTAAGCCAAGTGAATTAGAAGGCTTGAAGCATGTCGCTATTGTCGGTGGTGGTGCTGGTTGCGCCATTGCCTATCCATTAGCTTATAAACTTCATGAATTAGGCGCTGATGTCTGCTCCGTTGCTGGTTTCAGAAGCAAGGATCTTGTCATTCTTGAAGAAGAATTCGAAGCTGCCAGTAAGAAGTTCATCAAGATGTCCGATGATGGCACCTGGGGTGAACAGGGTTTTGTCACTGCCGGCTTAGAAAAAGAAATCTTAGCTCGTCAGGGCACCGATGAACAGTTTGATGAAGTCATCGCTATTGGTCCTATCATCATGATGAAGAACATCGCCTTGCTCACTAAGAAATATGGTATCAAGACCATTGTCAGTATGAACCCAATCATGATTGATGGTACTGGTATGTGCGGTTGCTGCCGTGTCATGGTCGGTGGCAAGATGAAATTTGCTTGCGTCGATGGTCCTGACTTTGATGGTTGGGAAGTCGACTTTGATTCTGCTTCCGAAAGAAATACGATGTATCGTTCCTGGGAAAGAACCAAATATGAAGAAGGTTGCAACCTTCTTAAGGAGGGCAAATAATCATGGCGTTCAACATGAGAGCTACTAAGAACCCGATGCCAACTCAGGCACCAGAGGTCAGAAGACATAATTTTGACGAAGTCGCTATCGGTTATACCGAAGAAATGGCTATCGATGAAGCCAAGCGCTGTATGCAGTGTAAGAATCCAGGTTGTGTTCCTGGTTGCCCAGTCCATATCAACATTCCAGCTTTCATCGCTCAGGTTGCTGAAGGAAATTTTGAAGAAGCTTATCAGATCATCACTCAGTCTTCTTCCTTACCAGCTGTCTGCGGTCGTGTCTGCCCACAGGAATCTCAGTGCGAAAAGAATTGTATTCGCGCCAAGATGCCAGTTCGTGAAAAAGACCCAGTCACTGGCAAGATGGAAGTCAAGGGTATGGGTGAAGCTGTCGGTATCGGCAGATTGGAAAGATTTGTTGCTGACTACCACAGAACTCACGCTACTCCAACTACTCCAGAAATCAAGAAGAACGGCCACAAGGTTGCCGTCATCGGTTCTGGTCCTTCCGGCTTAGCCTGCGCTTATGACCTTGCCAAGGAAGGTTATGAAGTGACCATCTTTGAAGCCTTACATGTCGCCGGTGGCGTCTTGATGTATGGTATTCCTGAATTCCGTTTACCAAAGGCTATCGTTCAGAACGAAGTCGAAGGTTTGAAGAGAATGGGTGTCAAGATCTTGACTGACGTCGTTGTCGGTCGTTCTGTCACCATCGATGAATTGATGAGCGAATATGGCTTTGAAGCCTGCTTCGTCGGTTCTGGTGCCGGTCTTCCAAGATTCCCAGGTATCCCTGGTGAAAATGCCAAGGGTGTCTACTCTGCTAACGAATTCCTTACCAGAGTCAACCTCATGAAGGCTTATCAGTCTACTTCTGCTACCCCAATCCAGCATGCTAAGAATGTTGTCGTTGTCGGTGGTGGTAACGTTGCTATGGATGCTCTTCGTACTCCACTCAGACTTGGTGCCGAACATGTCACCTGTGTCTATCGTAGAGGTAGAGAAGAATTACCAGCTCGTAAAGAAGAAATCGAACATGCCGAGGAAGAAGGTGTCGTCTTCGACTTGCTCACTAACCCAATCGAGGTGATTGAGGATAGAAGTGGTTCTCCATCTCCAAGAGCTGCTGATTTCAATCCTAACTATGGTGCGGTCAAGGCTATCAAGGTTCAGAAGCAGAAACTTGGTGAACCAGATGCTTCCGGCAGACGTAAACCAGTTCCAGTTTCTCCAGAAGAAGATCCAAATGCCATCTATGAAATTCCATGCGATTGCTTCATCGTTGCCATTGGTACTTCTCCAAACCCACTCATCAAACAGACCACTCCTGGTATTGAAACCAATCCACATGGCTGCTTGATCGTCAATGAAGAAACCAACGAAACCACCAAGGATGGTGTCTTCGCTGGTGGTGATGCTGTCACCGGTGCTGCTACCGTCATCCTTGCTATGGGTGCTGGTCGTAAGGGCGCTAAGTACATCGACGAATATATCAAGAACAAAGCCTAACTTAACTTATCTGTCATAGGGTCTCTGCGGAGGCCCTTTTCTCATGGCAAAGTTTGAAATAGTTTGAAAAAGAAATGGTTTTCACCTTTTTAGTAGGGTGAAATGAGATATAATTGTTTAGATTGGAGATGTTGTGACATGAATGAAAATGAAATGGATGAATTAAAAGCGCAGACGGATTTGCTTCTGAAATATATCAATAAGGCGAGAAACAATGGTGCACTCGATATTTTCACTTCTCTTTTCCAGACGGATTATCGCATCATGATTTATCTTGAAAGTCATTCTGATGCTCATCCATCCTTGATGGCGGATGAACTGAAAGTCACTAGACCCAACATCGCCGCTAACTTGAGATTGCTTGAACAGAAAAAATATATCACTCGTAATGTCGATGAGAACAACCGTCGTCAGGTCTATGTCAATCTGACCGATACGGGAAGAAAATATCTAGAAAAAATCGATGCTCAGCTGCATTTCCTTTTTGGTGGCTGGTTTACCATTCTTGGTAAAGAGGAGACAAAGCACTTGCTCAAGATTTTAGAAATCTCTTCTTCTCCTGATATCATCAGTGAGGAATTGAAGAATTTCTCTGTGGGAGACTGATATGGCCTACTCTAACCTTTTACACTTCATCAAAGAGGGCAATCTGATCGTCTTTTTTGACTTAGAAGCGACCCAGTTTACCCATAAGGCTATCGCTCTTGGTTTTGTTGCCTATGAAAAGAAAATAGGTGAGGTATCTTTTGATTTGGAAAAGAAGATGGAGTATCACGCCTATATCAAGCAAGAGGATGAGATTGGTCCTGTCGTTGAAGAATTAACCGGGATTCATCCAGAGACATTACAAAAATTAATAAATTCAACCGCTTTATCATAGTATAATTTTTCATATTCTTTATCTTGAGTTTTTCTAGCTAAAGCCAAGCCATATAAATTTGTAGATAATTCACCGCCCATACAAGCAGTTGTTGCGATTATATGGCCCTTATATTTTTCCATAATTTTTTTTTTTTTT
>OMRU01000176.1 GCA_900313465.1 uncultured Clostridia bacterium | reverse complement strand
CCGCTTCCTTGACTTCCAGAATATTACCGATAGCTTTACCTAAAGGCTGGTTCATGGTAGTAATTTCGGCTCTGACACTTCTACCAAAATGGTCACCGATTTCTACCATGAGCTTGGCTAAGGCTTCTGCGTCTTCTTTCGTGCGCATGAAGGCACCGCTGCCATATTTGACATCCAAAAGGATGACATCGCAACCGGAAGCCAATTTCTTGGACATGATACTAGAAGCGATAAGTGGCATGGAATCCACCGTGCCAGTAACGTCTCTTAACGCATAGAGCTTCTTATCAGCAAGGACGATATCCTTGCTCTGACCGATGATAGCCATACCGACGTTGTTGACCGTATCGATGAAGTCTTTTGGACTTAAGGTGATAGACATACCAGGAATAGATTCCAGTTTATCCAAAGTACCACCGGTGAAGCCAAGTCCTCTACCGGACATCTTGGCAACCTTGATACCAAGGGCAGCGATCATCGGGCATAAGGTCATGGAAGTCTTATCGCCGACTCCACCTGTAGAATGCTTATCCGCTTTGACACCATCGATTTTGCTCAAATCGAAAGTGACGCCAGATTTGATCATGGCATCAGTCAATGCAAAGGTTTCTTTCTTGGTCATTCCCTGGAAACGGATTGCCATCAATAAAGCGGAGACCTGATAATCCGGAATGATACCCTTACAATAATCTTCGATCCAGAAATTGATTTCATCGTCGCTCAATTCCAAACCGTTTTTCTTCTTCTCAATAATAGAAAGAATGTCCATAAGTTCACCTCGATATTCTACACATTATACCACTCTGACACGTGAGAGTCTAAAACCGGTGAACCATCAGGCTCACCGGGTAATATATTAAGCGATTTGATTGCGGAAATATTTCTCAAATTCCGCAGTCTTGATGTTATCTAACATACCACCATGGGCAATAGAGATACGTCCAGTTTCTTCCGATACGACAACAGTGATGGAGTCGGTCACTTCGCTGATACCTAAAGCAGCTCTGTGGCGAGCACCAAACTTGCCAGTGATGGCTCTTGTTGACGGTGGATAGTACACCGCAGCAGCAATGATCGTATTGCCTTTGATAACGATAGCACCATCATGAAGTCTTGTACCTTCATAGAAGATGGTTTCTACGATTTCTGGTGTGAAGGGAGTATAGATGAAAGTGCCGCTCTTCATGAAATCATCCATCGGTGTATCTTTCTCAAAGGTGATTAAGGCACCGACCTTGTTTTCACTAAGCCAATGTACAGCGGAGACGACATCCTGGATCAGTTCTTCCTTGTCGTAGTCTTTATTTCCGACTTGGACAATGCTAGTACCCTTTAAGGACTTAGCAAGATACTTTCTTAAGATAGCGGAGTTGATACCAAGACAGATGAGCGAAAGAATCACAATCATGGCAAGACAGAGATTTGGCAAATACTCCATCTCGGTCCAGAGCATCGAGATTACATATAAAACATCAAGAACGATATATCCGATGATAGCCCACATTCTTCTGATGCGGAAACAGATAAAGAAAGAAACCAAAATAACAAACACGATGCAAAGGATAATATCGGTCACGGACCAGACATTGAGTTCTTTGATCGGCGATTGTGCCAAGACGGCAATATTATGCAAAAATAATTCCATATTAATTTATCAAGTGTTGTATAAATAAGTATAATTTATAGCCAAAAATAAATAAAGCATTTTTTAACAAATACTATTGTTGTTTAGTGTTTTTTGATAAATTCAGGAAATTTTTCACCTCTTCTGGCAGATTTTTGTAGTCCGAGATACAAGTGGAAATTTCCTTCATTCCTTCTACTTTGTAGGCTTCTTCAACTGGCTTGATGGCAATGACTTTTTTAACGCCTGCTTGATAAGCGCTATAGATACCTGCCTTAGAATCTTCAAAAACGATGGTTCTTGATTTATCCGCGTGCAGCTTCTTGATTGCTCGAGAGTAGATCATCGGGTCAGGTTTACCCTTTGTCAAACTTCCATCATCATAGATGATATTTTCTTTTTCAAACCATTTCAGAAGATGGAAAGTCTTGATATACCAATCCACATTGGGTTTACGACTAGCAGTAGCAATAGCAAGTGGAATATGATGTAAGACAAGTTCATCTAAAAATTCTTCTAAGCCATCGACTAAATGAAGATTATCTTTATCTTCTTCACACATCCTTTGATAGATCAGTTCTTTCTTGGTTGATAAATCCTCTACTTCTTCTTGGGAGAATTCTTTATCAGCCAAGTATTCTAAAATTTCTTTGTTATTGAATCCGTGAATATGAAGAGGGAATTCCTCATCTTTGATTTCTCGAGAAAAATGAGTCTTAGCAAATTCTCTCCAGGATAAGACATGTTTATCCTCATCAAAAAACATGGTGCCATTGAAATCAAAGATGACATAACACTTCTTCTCTTCATGAAGTTCTTCTAAGCTATCAGTCATAGGGAAACAGTTATCATAAGTCTTTTTTAAGTCGGCATAGGTGACATGGGTATAGATAGAAGTCGTACGGATAGATTCATGACCTAAGAAATCCTGTATGGTTCTTAAGTCTGCTCCGTTATTCAGTAATTCCGTAGCAAAAGAATGACGAAGCATATGCGGGTAGATCTTTAACGGAAAGCCAGCCTTCAGGCCCGCCGTAGAGACGATATACTCAAGACCTCTATTCGTTAAAGGTTGACCCTGGTTATTTAAAAAGAGAGTATCTTCCTCATTCGATGTAAACCCAAGCAGTCTCTTTCTGAGATTCGAGCAATAATCAAGCAAGGCATTTTTAGCCACATTAGAAAAAGGAACGACTCTCTCTTTATTTCCTTTACCTAGTACTCGGACTCTTTATCACAAGCTGAGACTTTCAAGGAGATGATCTCACTGCAGCGTAATCCAGAGGAAAATAATAATTCCAAAATTGCCTGATCACGAGAAGCTAGTTTATCTTCTCTTTTTTGATTGGATTCAAGTAAATCAGTTACTTCCTCAAAAGAAAGGAATTCAGGTAATTTCTTATCTTTTTTAGGAGTCGAGATAGTCTCGAAAGGATTATCCTTGTAGTCCTTGTAAGTATAAAGATAGCGATAGAAATGACGAAGCGCGGATAATCGACGTTTGATGCTCGACTTATCCATGTTTTCCAAATTGAGATTGAGAAGATAGATTCTGATCAGTTCTCTATCCACCTGTTGTTTGCTTTTATGTTCATGAGAAAGAAACAAGAGAAAATCAGCGACATCTTCTCCATAGGATTTCTTGGTTTCTTCACTATATCCTTTCACACCGATCAAATAATCCAAAAAGGAGAGAAATTCTTCATCGGTGACTCTGGCAATCTTATTGGTATATTCTTTTTCCATGTTACAGCCCACAGATACAGAATAAAAACACCGATAAGAACTGGAATACAGTGCCTAAGACAACAAACATGTGGAAGATAGAATGCCAGTATCTCTTCTTTGAGCCGATGCCATAGAGAATTGAACCGATGGTATAAGTAATACCACCTAGGATCAAAAACCATGTTCCCATCATGCCCATCGGACCAGCAATCAACCAAGGATAAAAGAAGATGATACCCCAGCCTACGGCGATATATAGAATCATCGAGATGACTTTGACCACAATCTTTCTCATCATGGTGGCATTTAGTACGACACCAAGAATGGCAAGAAGAACTACCACGCCAAGAATGATATAGTTATAAGGCTTGTAAGAAGCCAGACCTAATAAAGTAACCGGAACATAGGTTCCCGCAATCAGGACATAGATTGTGCAGTGATCGATGATCTGAAAGACCATCTTGCCGCGATTGATTCTAAGTCCATGATAAATCGAGGAGACAGAATATAAGGTGATACTTGTCACTCCAAAGATGATCATCGATAAAAGAGCGATGCTATCTCCTGGATGAAGGATACAAGAAAAGATGATGGATAACACTAGCCCAATGATAGCCAATCCTCCACCGACAATATGCGTGACCATATTAAAGATTTCTTCGCTGCGAAGATAGAAAGGAAGTTTTCTTTTCTCTCTCAAAAGAGCAATCTCATCCGGAGAGAGATATTTTTCCTTGATCTTGGTTTCTTTTTCATGATTGCCAGAAAAATCATTCTTCAAGAACTGCTTCTTGGCTAAGTATTCTTCCTTCATCAGCTTCAAGCGGCGCTTATATTCCCTAACCTGGTTTTGATATTTCTTCTTATGAAGAAGCAAATCTTCCTGGCAAGCTTCGATTTTCTGATTATGCTCAGCGGCTAAGCCTCGTTTGGCTTCAATATATTCT
>OMRU01000009.1 GCA_900313465.1 uncultured Clostridia bacterium | reverse complement strand
GCTGCAGCAGAAGTTTGGCGGCAAAGGTGTGGGATTTGTGGAGATTGCCTGTGTATCATCCGATTTCCGTCGTTCCGTCACATCCCGCCGTAGCAATTGGACACGCTACCATGCCAATGAGAAAGGACGCGGTTTCAAGGCTTCTTTGCAGAGCATGGCAGGCAGTTACTTCATCCCTTCGGGCACAGCCACTTATGAATTGCGTTGTCAGACCAATGTGTATGGCAACCTCTTGGGTGAGGTGGATGAGGCAACGGTGTTCTTCACGCCTGGAGATGGACTCAACATTGATTATGCACTCAATGGGGGGGAACGGCAATCGCTCTTCTCGAATGGTGTGGCTGGTCAACCCCAGACATACGATGAAGTGGTGGAGGTGATGGATTCCGACTCTGTTGTCAGTTATAAAACTGTCACTCGCACCGTCGAGACGGCTCAGCAGGGAGCTGGCAATGTGGTGGCAAAAAGTGTGAGTGGTGACATCCGTCGCTTCAACATGACCGTCACAGGCGGACATGGCTCGCGTTTCTATGGCGTGGCACTTGATGGACACCATGGTATCGTGGTGGATAATTTCAGTCTTCGCGGCAGCGGTGGTCAGCATTTAGGAAGCATTCCGATGGAGACTCTTCGTGGCTTTTCTGCCGTTCGTCCCTACGACTTGATCATCCTTCACTATGGACTCAATGTGGCAAACGAAAAACAGAAAGATTATGGTGGTTACATCGGTCAATTAGGCAAGGTCATCGACCAGATGCGAGAAGCCTATCCTCATGCCAGTATTCTTGTGGTCAGCATGGGTGATCGCGACAAGCGTGGCTCCGACGGACAGATGCACACCATGGGTGGTGTGAAGGAGATGGTGTCCTACGAGCGCAAGATGGCAAGCGACCATCATGTGGCATTCTGGAATCTCTACGAAGCCATGGGCGGCGACGGCAGTCTGGCTCGAATGACAGAAAAGAAACAAGCCAACCTTGATTATACACACATCAATTTTGCAGGTGGACGGCATTTGGCGGAACTGCTGTTTGATGTATTAATGAATGGGAAATCCAACTATGATAATCGTGTACGATAAGATTCGACATATCATCCTGTTGGTGTTCTGTGCACTATTCTTCGTCTGCTCTGGTGGAGACGAAGCCTTTGCGCAGTCCTTGACCACACCTTTCCCCTCTTCCTTCCGTAATGCCCAAGCCAATGAACTGATTGATGGTGCCACCTTGGCTCCTGTGTTTAGGAAGATACAGCAGCGTAAGACCGTCAAGGTGATGCAGATAGGTGACTCACATGTGAAGGGAAATATTCTTCCTCGTGCATTGGGCAACACCTTGCAAGGATTTTTTCCTCGTCTCGAATTCACCTATTATGGAATGAACGGTGCATGGGCACGTCGCTTCTATGAGCAGGACATGATTAACCGTGTGGCAGCCGAACATCCCGACCTCGTCATCGTGTCTTTCGGCACCAACGAGGCACATGGTGCCACACTGGATGAACGCACTCATGCCGAAACCATGCAGTTGCTCACCCAGCGCATCATCGAAAAATGTCCAGGTGTGTGTTTTCTCTTTACGACTCCGCCAGGCAGTTACATCTCTCAGCGTACGGGCAGTTATACGACAGGCACAGGGCGTCGTCGTCGCACACACTACACTACCGCAAAGGTTCCCAACCAGAACACCGCCAATGTGGCACGCAGTATCGTCAACTTCTGCCGCTCTCATCGCATGGCGGTGTGGGACATCTTCACCATCGCTGGTGGTTCATCGTCTGCTTGTTCCAACTGGCGTAATGCCGGACTCATGAACACCGACTGCATTCACTATCTTGCACAGGGATACACTTTGCAGGGAAAACTCCTTGGCGAGGCAATTTACAAAGCATACACGGGCACAGCCGTTTCGGGTAGCCAAACACGCATGATGCATGGCTCCACCCCCAAGCAGCAACAGCCCTACAAATCATTGAAAGGTTTTTAGGATAAATAAATGTTTGATATAGATTTTACACGCCTCATAGAGCAGTTGATTTATCAGCCTCAGTCCCCGATGATATTCTCCTCGGGCATCTTTCTGTTCTTGTTTTTAGGCTTCACTCTCATCTACAACCTCTTGGGCAAGGCTGACACCCTTCGCATCCTCTTCGTCACCCTCTTTTCTTACTACTTCTATTATACACTTCTTCGCCGTAATATGCCTGAAGATATAATTCTTTCATTTCAGAAATCAAAGGATAACGTGGGTTGGCACCAGTGCACTGGTCGTTGAAAGCATCTTCGCTCATCTGATCGATGTTCTCTAAGAACTTGGTTTCATCGACACCAGCATCCTTGATGGTGAGTGGTAATTCGATTTCAGTCTGTAAAGCAGTGATCTTGTCAACGAGCTTCTGGAACTTGATTTCATCGGTCTTGCCGGTGATACCAAGCATTTCAGCAATTTCGCAATATCTTCTTAAAGTATGTGGATACTTGTACTGTGGGAAGGTACCCATCTTGGTTGGCTTTTCGCCAGCGTTGAACTTCATGACTCTGGTGAGCATCAAAGAGACGCAATAGCCGTGTGGGAGATGGTGATAGGCACCAAGCTTGTGACCAAGAGAGTGGTCGATACCTAAGAAGGCATTGGCAAAGGAGATACCAGCTAAGGTAGCAGCGTGAGCCATATGTTCTCTGGCTTCAGGATCAGTAGCACCAAACTTGTAGGCTCTTGGGAGATACTTGAAGATTTCAGAAATACCTTCCTTAGCCATAGAATCGGTGAATGGAGTAGCATACATGGAAGCATAGGCTTCAATGCAGTGAGTCAAAGCATCGATACCGGAAGCTCTGGTTAAGCCCTTAGGAATGTTGAGCATCAAATCAGAGTCGACGATGGCCATATTTGGCATCAATTCATAGTCGGTGATTGGATACTTGGTACCATCTCTCTGATCGGTGATGATGGCAAATGGAGTAACTTCGGAACCAGTACCAGCAGTGGTTGGAACGCAGACTAACATAGCCTTGTCGCCCATACGTGGGAAGTTGATGACTCTCTTTCTGATATCCATGAAATCCATGGCCATATCGGAGAAGGAAACTTCTGGATGTTCATACATGACCCAAGCGATCTTGGAGGCATCCATTGGGGAACCGCCACCTAAGGCAAGGATGACATCTGGCATGAAGAACTTGCAGACGCCGACGATTTCTTCAGCGCAAGCAAGGGTTGGATCTGGAGAGACGTTGGAATAGATTTCAGTCTGGATGCCAAGGTTCTGTAATGGCTTGACAACCTTATCGACCATACCGGAAGTGAATAAGAACTTATCGGTGATGATCAAGACTCTCTTCTTATCATAGACATATTTCAATTCTTCTAAAGCCTTACCTAAGCAACCTGGCTTGAAGAAGATCTTACTTGGAGTTCTGAACCAAAGCATATTTTCTCTCCTTATTGCTAAAGTCTTAATGTTCAAAAGATTTTCGATACCGACCTGACCAGAGACGGAGTTGCCGCCCCAGGAACCGCAGCCTAAGGTTAAAGATGGTTTGATGCGGAAGTTGTAGATGTCACCAATACCACCTAAAGAAGATGGAGTGTTGACAAGTAAACGGCAGGCCTGCATTTCATTCTTGAAACGATCGATCAAATCAGAGTGGTTCAAGACATCAACATATAAATCAGCAGTATGACCCCAACCAGCCTTTAATAAGACCTTGGCCTTAGCCATGGCATCATCAAAGTCGTTAGCCTTGTACATAGCGATGACTGGGCAGAGTTTTTCATGAGCGAATTCTTCACTCTGATCAACCTTCTCCACTTCACCGACTAAAATCTTGGTGCCTTCTGGAGCCTCAAAACCGGCCATCTGGGCGATTTCGCAAGCGGACTTACCAACAACCTTGGCATTGGTAGCGCCATGGATGATGATGGTTTGTCTGACCTTGTTGAGTTCATCCTTGTTGAGGAAGTAAGCGCCACGATAAGCCATTTCTTCCTTGACGGCATCATAGATGTCGGCTAAGGCAAGAATGGAGTTTTCAGAGGCACAGATCATACCATTATCGAAGGTCTTACCATGGATGATGGAAGAAACGGCCATCTTGATATCAGCGCTGGAATCGATGATGACAGGAGCGTTACCTGGGCCAACACCGATAGCTGGCTTACCGGAAGAATAAGCGGCAGTGACCATACCTGGACCACCAGTGGCCAAGATGCAGTCGCAGGACTTCATCAAAAGGTTGGACATTTCAATGCTTGGCTTTTCGATCCAAGCGATGATGCCTTCTGGAGCACCAGCCTTAACAGCGGCGTCTAAAACAATCTGAGCAGCGTGAATGGTGCACTTAGTAGCTCTTGGATGTGGGGAGAAGATGATAGCATTTCTCGTCTTGAGAGCTAATAAGGACTTGAAGATGACGGTAGAAGTTGGGTTGGTTGTTGGAACAACACCACCTAAGACACCTAAAGGTTCGGCAACGGTCTGATAACCATTGTCGTCATCTCTTTCTAAGACATCGCAGGTCTTAGCATAACGATAGGCGTTAAAAATATATTCGGCGGCAAAGTGATTCTTCATGACTTTGTCTTCGACAACACCCATACCAGTTTCGGCAACAGCTTCCTTGGCTAAAACGATACGAGCCTTGTTGGCAGCAATCGCAGCAGCCTGGAAGATCTTGTCGACCTGTTCCTGAGTATAAGTAGCATAAATTTCCTGAGCTTTTCTGACACGTTCGAACAATTCATTGAACTGATCAGTTACTTGCATTTCCATTTGTTCATCCATGGTGCAATCCTCCTATTAATTTTATCCGAGGTATTATACTCATTTTGCGCATTCATAAGCAATCATTTTCGTACTAAAATACGCATTATTTGGGTTAAATTAGCCTTAATCGCGCATTGAACGGTCTTGTATACACAAAACGCGCAAAAAACGAGCATTCTCATTTTTGGCGTTGTACAAATGTCTTGCTTTTACTGTTTTCCACTTGGCTAAGATAAGCCAATTAAATGATAAATTGACCACAAACCAATCTTGAACGGACTGTGCAAACAACATGCCATTTAATTTATTCCTTTATATCCATAATCCTAGATAGTAATTTACCTATTACTAAGGAATCGAATCAAATTTCACAAATAAAACAAGAAAACGTTTTCGTTGAAAAAAAGTTTATTTCCGTTTATAATGAAATTATCGAGTGACAGAAAGGAACGAACATATGAAATTAAAGGGTTTCACTTTAATTCCTCTATTGTGCCTTATGGGATGCCAGAATTCCCAGAAAGAAGTCAGTCTCCATTTTGAATACTGCAATTTGGTTCAGGATGAGAATCATTCCTATTTTGAAAAAAATGACGATAAATATGGTGCTCTCTTCACCTTTGAAGAAAACCATACATTGACAAAAGACGAAGTAGATGAAATCAGCAAGAAAGTTTCTCTTCTTTATCCTCAAGATAACTCTAAATCAGGTTACCATATGGTCTTTGGCTATTCTCTAAGCCTAGATGAAGTAAAAAACGACTTCGTGGAAGGTCTACAGCTGATTAAGGATCTACATTTCTATTACTATGCCTGCTAAAAAAGGATTCTGTAGCAGACCAAAGACAGCAATTTAAAACCGAAAGGGGTTAACTGAAAGATTTTTATTGATTACTCGGTTTGATTATGGTAGTATTTATAAGCACGTTTTTGTGAAGAATTGATTTATTGTGCTTAATTGGGAGGATACTGAATATGTCTAGAACATGCCCTATCACTGGAAAGAAACCTATGTCTGGTAAGAATGTTTCTCATTCTATGAGACACACCTGCAGACGTTGGAACGTCAACCTTCAGACTACTACCATCGTTGTCGATGGCAAGAAGCAGAGAATCAGAGTCTCTGCCGCTGGTTTACGTACTTTAAGAAAGAACGCTAAATTAGCTGCTCAGGCTGAAGCTCCAGTTGCTGAAGAAGCTAGTAAGTAAACTTCCAAAGTTATAAAAAAATGATGCAGTCATCTAGGTGACTGCATTTTTTCATGTCTTAAAAAGAGCTGACCTAGGCCAGCTCAATTGCATTCGTGATAATGATATTCAAGACAAATAAGAACGAGACGACATAACTAGCAATTAAGAATATCCATTCATACATGGCGTAGAAGTTGATTCTTGGTTTAACATAATAAGTCGTACCATCTCTTTCGGTCTTTTCCATCTTGAACCAGTTGGCTAGCTTTGGATTGGCAAGGCTGAGCAATAAAGAAATACCGATGATACCAAGAGGTAAGGCGACACCAAGAGAGAAACTATCCTTGATGATCAAAGCGGAAGGAATCACCAAAGAGAAGGGAATCAAACTTGTCATCGCGGCAAAGAAGAAGAAACCGGCTCCTGAGAATAAAAGATGAAGTCGATACGAGGACAAAGGAAGAATATTGCTGATGGTAAGGAAGATCAAGGATAACGGCATCAGGATAGCTGCGACAAACATAAAGGTCGTACCAAAGGAGAGAAAGAAGAGAGATTCACCTACCGCTGTGGCTAGAGTCGACAAACAAAGAAGAATATATAACGTAGCCCTCATCGGGATAGAAGCAGACATATAAAAGTTGTAAGGGAAGGAATTTTTGAAATGATTCCTATCCACGCTCCCTATCAAAGAATTGCTGTAGGTCAACAAGGCAAGATAAGCCAAGAAGAGAGCAAAACCGATGATCAATAACGTGACAGACAAACTGAAGTACATATATCTTTATTCTATAACTTTTGCCTTGTGAAGTGAATTCAAGGCCTCTTTTTTATTCTCAGCATTAAAGTAGTATGATCCAGCAACTAACCAGTCTACACCACTGTCCACACAAAGAGGACCAGTGACATTGTTGATTCCGCCATCGACACCGATCTTGAAAGAGAGATTGAAGTTCTTTCTATATTCATCAAGTTGAGCAATCTTCTTTTCTGATCCTTCGATATATTTTTGTCCTGCCTTACCAGGAACAACAGACATGACCAAGACAAAATCAAAGAGGCTGAGAAGATTCTTGATTTCATCCACGCTGGTCTCAGGCGAGAACGCCAAACCCAATTTCAGTTCAGGATATTGTCCTCTGATTTCCTTGATACGAGGAATATCACCTAAAGTCAAAGCTTCATAATGAAAGCTGATTTCCTTACAGCCAAGAGCCGCAAACTGACTCACCTGCTTTAAAGGATTGACACACATCAGATGAACATCAAAAGCGATACTCTCACCAAAAGCCTTGTTTACCACCTTGAAGATTGGTTCGCCAAAAGAGATAGAATCGACAAAGGTACCATCCATGACATCATAATGGATATCCTGAACACCTAAATCGATTGCCTCTTTGATGGCATTACCTAAATGATTGAAATCTGCACTGAGCAGAGATGGTCTGATTAAAGTTTCTTTTTCCATTGATCGTTTACCTTTACTTCTTCCATGATTTTCAAATAATTCTCATAGGAGTCAAGCGAGAGTTCATCGTCCTTGACAGCCTGAGAGACTGCGCATCCTTTGGAAGACGGCAGATGACAGCAGTCCTTGAAGAAACAGCAGTTCAGATATTTGTCATAACCAGGGAAACAATTAGCAAAATCAAGCGTCTTGACATCCCTCAGTTCCAGTTCGGAAAAGCCTGGAGTATCAAAGATGAAGCCATCTTCGAAAGGAAGCAAGACAATTTCCTTGGTGGTATGTCTTCCGCGGCCAGAAGAGACATATAAAGCATCCACTTTTCTTCTAAAGTCCGGGCAGATGAGATTGATCAGGGAAGATTTACCAACACCAGTCTGACCGACAAAGGCAATCGATTTGCCTTTGATGGCTTCTCTTAAAAGTGGGAAATCAAATTTTGTCTCATCATGAGCGTTAAGGAAATAAACCGGGTAAGATAACTTGCGATAATAGTCCATTCTCTTTTGCAAAGCGGTCATCTCCCTTTTCTTGAGAAGATCGGCTTTGGTCAAAAGAATCCCCGCTGGAATATTATAAAAATGAAGGAAGGATAAAAACTTATCCAGAAGATAAGAAGAAAAATCCGGTTCCTTACAAGAGACTAAAACAAAAGCGACATCGCAATTGGAAAGCCTTGGACGCTGGAGATAATTCTCGCGAGGTAAAATCTGATCGATCACACCTTGAGAATCCAGTCTTACCACATCGCCGATGACGATCTTTTCTCCGCGATAGGTGATTTTCTTACGATTGGTATGTAAAGAGATCTGCTTATCCTCAAAACAATAAAGTTGATAGCCCAAAGAGGTGGAATTTAAGACACGATAAAGATTATCTGCCATTTTCATCACGGTCTTTCTTGGCGGCCTTAGCAGCCTCTTTTAACGCCTTCTTTTGGGCTTTTTCTTCTCTTCTTTGCTGTGCGGTAGCAGAATTTGGACGGAAGAAATCCCAGAAGGAAGACTGTTTTCTTTCTAATAAGCTTGGGTTCTTTAAGATCTTTTCTAAATCCTTGCGCATCATTTCTGCCGAGACATAACGATCGTTTGGATTCTTCATGCAACACTTATAGATGATGTTTTCCACCGCACTTGGTGTCTTAGGATTGAATTTTTCAATCGAAGGGAACTTGTTTCTGACATGCATGACGGCGATAGTGACCGAATTATCCCCATCAAAAGGAACTCGTCCGGTGATGAGTTCAAAGAAGGTGATACCCATGGAATAGACATCGCTTCTGGTGGAAGCAGGATTGCCCTGAGCAACTTCTGGAGCGATATAATGCACACTGCCGACGACAAACTCCTGACGGGTGACATGGGTGGAATCCTGGAATGTGGCAATACCAAAATCGCCCAGTTTGATGGTTCCATCGCTGGTAAGGAAGATGTTCTGAGGCTTGATATCACGGTGTATGACTCCGTGCGCATGGGCATACATGACGGCGGAACAAAGCTGGTACATGATATCGACAGCTTCCATAAAAGAGAATCTTCCGCGGATATCTAAGACCTGGCGAAGATTCTGACCATCGATAAATTCATTGACCATATAAGGGAGGCCCTGATAAGAGCCGACATTGACAACCTTGACGATATTTTGATGATTCAAAGAGGCTGCGGCTCTGGCTTCTCTTTCAAAACGGGAAAGATTGGTCTTGTTAGCTGCTGTATCTGGCTTCATCATCTTGATGGCGACATTCTTGTCGGTGATCAGGTCATGAGCCTTATAGACGGTAGCCATACCACCGCTTCCGGCTGTCTCGACAATCTTGTAGCGATCATCGATAATTTCATTATTGCGAGATAATTCTTCCATAATTAATTTTCCCAGATGACCACAGCAACGTTGTCATTTCCACCGGCATCAAGCGCCTTCTTGATCAAGAGCTTGGCTTTTTCATTTGTCGAAAGCTTATCCATCATGACAGCATGGATTTCTTCATCGCTGACAAGATTATATAATCCATCGCTACATAAAAGAATGGAGCGATAAGAATCATTGCTCAGTACAAATTCTTCGATGTTGGTCAAATCAGGATTGATACCAACGGCATTGATGAGAAGGTTTTTCTGTGGATGGGTGGTGATTTCCGATTTGGTGATCTTACCCGATTCAAATAGGAGTTCCACATAAGTCTGATCCTTGGTCACCTGCTTTAAAAGACCATCATTATCGATGATATAGCAACGAGAATCACCAACCGAAAGAATGGCGGTCTCCTTATCACCGATGATACAGGATACCGCAGTGGTACCCATCTCACGATATTCATCGCCACTTAATGACATCTTATAGATCTCATTGTTGGCTTTCTTCATATGTTTTTTATAAAACTTCTTGGCTCTGTGCGTGTTGAAAATCTTGTGTTCACCAGAAAAAGGAATGGAAAGAGAGTCGACCACAATCTTGGAGGCGACCTCACCTTTTCTGTGACCACCCATACCATCAGCGACAATCAAAAGTGCACCATATTGGTTCTTAATGGCGTAAGCAGCATCTTCGTTGTTTTTACGGCGTAAGCCGATGTCGCTTAGTGCGGCGATTTTCTCATTAGTTTCCATCTTTGTGTTTTGCCCTCAATTGACCACAGGCGGCATCGATATCCGAGCCGAACTCCTTACGAACAGTAGACTTGATATGTTTCTGAAGCAAGAAATTATGGAAGAGTTCAATGTTCTGATCTGGTGAACGTTCAAAGCCGTTTTCCATGACCGGATTATACGGAATCAGATTGACATATCCGAATGTCGGAGCAATCAGTTTGGCTAATTGTCTAGCACAATCTATTGTATCATTGACATCCTTGATGAGGATATATTCAAAGGTAACTCTTCTGCCACCGCTGTCCTTGCCATATTGGACAATGGCAGGAATGAGTTCTTCTAGTTTATAAGCGTGGTTGATCGGCATAAGTCTATCGCGGATTTCATTATTTGGGGCGTGAAGGGAAATCGCCAGATTGACCTGTAATCCTTCCTTACCAAACTTGAGAATGCCAGGAACGACACCACAGGTAGAAACCGTGATATGTCTAGCACCGATATCTAAACCGAACTGAGAATTGATGATGCGGATAAAGGATAAGACGTTATCGTAATTGTCAAATGGTTCACCTGTACCCATGATGACCACGTGGGTGACATGAGTGGATGGATCACGAGCGCGAAGCATCTCATCAAAATATAACACCTGTCCTAACATTTCTGCTGGAGTGAGATTGCGCTTTTTCTTCAAAAGACCAGAAGCGCAGAAGGCACAAGACATGTTGCAGCCGACCTGAGAGGAGACACAGACACTATATCCATAGACATAGTGCATCAAGACACCTTCGACTTCTTCGCCGTCTTCCAAACGGAACAGGCATTTGATGGTGCCATCTGTACTTTCCTGCTTGATGCGCATACTAGGACGAGAGAAATCGAAATTCTCTTTTAATTTTTCACGAAAAGCCTTGGCAATATCACTCATCTCATCAAAACTATTGACTCGTTTCTGATAAAGCCAGGAGAAAATCTGTTTGGAGCGATAACTGGATTGACCCATCGCCTGCATGATCTTGGTCAAATCCTCTAAGGAATAGGAATAAATACTAGTCATTTTGATTCTGCTTTCTCTTCAGGATGGCATAAAAGCCAGCGTCACAATCCATGATGTTTGGAAACACCATTTCTTTCATCACCACAGTGAAATCCTTTCTTAGGGATAAGAAAGAGGAAATCACCTCATTGCTCTCTTCTTTGTCTAAAGCATGATTGATAAATAGTAGATGACCACCCTCTTTGACAAACGTACTCATCTCAAGAAGATCCTCAAGCTGGCGCTTCTTGGATTTTAGGAAGTCTTGTTCTCTAAGACATGGTAAGACAGATGGCATTCTTCTAGCAAGACCGAGTTTACAGTCTCTACCAAAGGAGACGACCACGTCATAATAATGATCCTTGACATAAGTCTTGATCAAAGAAAGTTTGGTGTTGATGATATGAGCGTTCTTCAACTGATATTTCTTCATCACATCCACAGCACCGCGATACGATAAAGCATCCTGATAGACGGCATCCACTTTGCTTTCAAAAGTATCAAGCGTCTTCAGACAAAGCGGAAGAAGCTGATATCCAGATTCTAAACCGGTAAGAAGAATCTTTGGCTGTAAGGCGGGAACAGGAAGTTTAGAATAAGCCAAGGCTTCAAGATACCCAAGAGGATAAAGCCCTTTGTTTCTGACTTCCTTGATAGAAACAGGCTTGTTGGTGGAATATAAAATACTGCCATCATCCAAAGACACATTTTCAAACGCGTCGTTAGATAAGAGTTCTTCCTGGTTGCAAGTCAAAGCTGGAGCAAAGAAATTATAGGATTTCTTATGAAGATAAGAAGCGATATTCAGTGCGTTCTGGGCGGAATAATCCTTGCTTAATCTCTTTAAGAAGAAATCAGGGATTTCTAAGACCAGGGAATTATATAAATAAGGAGAGGATTTCACTTCATCAGGAATCTTGAACGGCTTCTTTGTCGCCTCGAGCAAGACTTTGAAGTTATGTTTGACGTCGCCCATCAGTCTTTCTTTCATGAACGCATCATGATAACAGGCATAGATTTCATCCACGTTGCTATCCTTATGATAACGAAGTTCAAAAAGCGGAATTAAAGAAAGGATATGTTCTTCACTATCTTTGGCATAAGGAAGAAGATCGAGACACTCAAAAGAAAGACAGAAATAATGTCTTAGGACACCCAAGACATTTTCTGAGAATTTCTTTTTACCAGCCTGGGAGAGTTGCTCTTCCTGGTTGACCTTGAACAGAGCCTCACCATAGGTCTTCTGTTCTGAGAGAATCGATATCAATGCATAAAGTTCGGGAATATAATCTGCCATAGAAAAACTAAGCCTTTAACAATCTACATTATAATCCAAATCGACACTATTTTAAAACCTTTTGGCTTAGAACAGCGTGTAAAGTCTATCGCAGGCTTTGGATAAGGAGACGTTGAGTTTATTAGCCAGTTCGACGTATTCCTTGAGTTCCTTGATGACAGACTCATAGACTGCCACCTCTTCTAACGCCAAACGAGAAGTGTTCTCAAGATAGAAATAGGAAACAAGATAGTCTCTTTTATTAAGCATGGTCTTCAAGTCTTTAAAGTCCTTGCTGGATAAACCTTTGTGAAGAGAGAAAAACTGAATCAGTTCT
>OMRU01000101.1 GCA_900313465.1 uncultured Clostridia bacterium | reverse complement strand
CGTTCATGACGTCTTCGATGGTAAGTGGTTCAAAGTAAAGTTTATCAGAAAGGGTGTAGTCAGTAGAGACGGTTTCTGGGTTGTTGTTGATGACAATCGCTTCATAGCCTTCTTTCTGTAAAGTCCAGATACAGTGCGTGGTAGAGTAATCAAATTCGACACCCTGACCGATACGAATTGGACCAGAACCTAAGACGATGATCTTCTTTCTATCAGAACGGATCGATTCATTTTCATGTTCGTAGGTGGAATAGAAGTATGGAATATAGGATTTAAATTCACTCGCACAGGTATCGATCATCTTATAGACCGGATAGATGCCGTGTTCTTTACGGTATCTATAGATATCTAATTTGCTCTTATGATAGATCTTTCCAAGATATTCATCAGAAAAGCCCATGATCTTGGCTTTGCGGAATAATTCTTCGGAGAATGGATTGTTCTTTAAGGTATTTTCCATCATGATGATGTTATGCCATTTTTCAAGGAAGAAACGGTCGATCATGGTAAGGAAATAGATATCATCGATGGTGACACCTTTACGGAAGGCTTCGCAGATGGCAAATGGTCTTTCATCAGAATGTTTCTTGATGACCTCAAATAATTCTTCCACGGAAAGATTCTTGAATTTATCCAGTTCAAGATGGCAAGCCTTGATTTCAAGAGAGCGGACAGCCTTAAGCATACTTTCTTCAATCGTTCTACCTAAGGACATGACTTCACCAGTGGCCTTCATCTGGGTAGATAAAGCTCGATCGGCATCGGCAAATTTATCAAATGGGAAACGAGGAATCTTGGTGACAACATAGTCCAGAGTAGGTTCAAAACTAGCTTTTGTGTTGGCAATATCGATTTCATCAAGAGTCATACCAACAGCGATCTTAGCAGAGACTCTAGCAATCGGATAACCGCTGGCTTTACTGGCTAAAGCCGAAGAACGGCTGACACGAGGATTGACCTCAATGACATAATACTGGAAGGAATATGGATCAAGAGAGAACTGAACGTTACAACCACCCTCGATACCTAAGGCGCGAATGATCTTCAGGGCGGAGTTACGAAGCATCTGGTATTCCTTGTTGGTCAGAGTCTGAGAAGGAGCAACGACCACAGAGTCACCAGTATGGATACCAACAGGGTCGACATTTTCCATGTTGCAGACGACAATTGCGGTATCATTCTTATCTCTTAAGACTTCGTATTCAATTTCCTTATAGCCGCGGATGGATTTTTCCACTAAGACTTCCGTGACCGGAGATAACTTCAAGCCATTGGTGGCAAGAGGGATGAGTTCTTCATCATTATCGGCAAAACCACCACCCGTACCACCTAAAGTAAAGGCAGGACGAAGGATGACAGGATAGCCGATCTTATGGGCAGCTTCTAAAACCTCGTCAACACTCTTGGCAGAATAAGATTCCAAGATTGGTTCGTTAATCTGCTGACATAATTCTTTGAACAATTCTCTATCTTCGGCTTTGGCGATAGCTTCATAAGTGGTACCTAAAAGCTTGGTGTGGCATTCTTCAAGGATGCCATTTTTTGCTAATTTCATACCGAGGTTTAAACCGGTCTGACCGCCGATAGAACAAATGATACCATCTGGTCTTTCAATACGGATGATCTTGGCAACATTTTCTAAGTCCAAAGGTTCCATATAGACCTTATCGGCAATCTTGGTATCAGTCATGATGGTAGCAGGATTGGAGTTGACCAAGATTGTTTCATAGCCTTCTTCTTTTAAGGCGAGACAGGCTTGGGTACCAGCATAGTCAAATTCCGCACCCTGACCGATCATGATCGGGCCAGAGCCGATGATCATGACTCTCTTGATGTCTGTACGTTTTGGCATCTTATTTACCCTCCTTATGTAATCTCATATTCTCGATGAAACGAGAGAAGATATAAGTCGAATCTTCTGGACCGGCAGCACTTTCTGGATGGTACTGAACGCCGATGACTTTGTTGACTTTGTCATAGACGCCTTCTGGTTCATTATCGATGATGTTGACATGGGTTAATTCCAGACCAGTTCCAGGAAGCGAGTTTCTATCCACAGCAAAGGAATGGTTCTGAGAAGTGATTTCAATCTTGCCTGTCGATAAGTCTTTGACTGGGTGATTTGCCCCGCGATGACCAAACTTCATCTTGTAAGTCTTCGCACCATAAGCTAGAGAGATGATCTGATGACCAAGACAGATACCAAGAATTGGAAGTTTACCCTTTAAGGCTCTTACCGTTTCAATCACCGGAGTGACATCTTCAGGGTCACCTGGGCCATTAGATAAGAATAATCCATCTGGTTTATATTTCAGGATATCTTCTACACTGGTGTTAAAGGGAACAACGACAACGTTACATTTAAACTGGTTGAGTTTACGAATGATATTCAGTTTACATCCGCAATCGATCGCAACCACGGTATATTTTGGATCAGGTGTACGAGAATACCAGACCTTCTTAGAAGAGACTTTGGAAACCTGATCATGAGGATAGGAGTAGTTTTTAAGTTCTTCTAGACAGGCTTCTTCATCTTCCTCTTCATCAACAATCATGGCCTTCATGGAGCCATAGTCGCGGATGATACGAACGATTTCTCTTGTATCGACATTGGCAATACCAGCGGCATGATATTCTTCCATGACTTCACCAAGTGTCTTGGTGTAACGGAAGTTAGAGGGTAAATCATTATATTCATGAACGACAAAGCCGGTCATAAAGACGGACTTGGATTCATAATCTTCATCGGCAAGACCATAATTACCAATCAGAGGATAGGTCATCACGACAATCTGATCGCAATAGGAAGGATCAGATAAGATTTCCTGATAACCGACCATAGAGGTGTTAAAGACGATTTCGGCAATTCTTTTATCGGGAGAGCCAAAGCCTTCTCCATGAAAGACACGACCATTTTCCAATATAAGTTTACGTTTCATGATTTTTACCTTTTATTTTTGATAGACGATGTTTCCTAAATAGATGGTCAACATGTTAAAGCCATATAAAGAAGAGTTGATGAATGGGGAATTCTTACCCTTGGAAAGGATTTCTTCCTTCAAACTGAGATAGCGTTGCTATACCCGTTTTAACTAAATTGGTATAGACAAGAGGAGCACTTGTTTCAAGGCCGATAATGCCATTAGGGCATTTATCATATTCTTGAGATTTCTCTTCGAGGGTATGAGGAGCGTGATCTGTAGCAATACAACAGGCTGTCCCATCAAGAAGGGCTTTTAGAGTTTCTTGTTGATTTTCTTTACTTCTTAAGGGTGGATTCATCTTGAAGTTAGGATTCTTGATATCTTTTTCATTTAAGAAGAGATGATGAGGAGTTACTTCACAAGTGATCTGTAATCCTTCTTTTTGAGCAGCTCTGATCGCATCAAAGGATTCTTTTGTAGACATGTGGCAGAAATGATATGCAACATGATTCATTCTTGCATGCTCAATTTCTCTTCTGACTGCTTCATATTCTCCTGCTGGAGCATAGCGTAAGATTTTATCTTCGGCATGAGAAGCGATGAATAAATCGTATTTGGCAATGTTTGCTAAAGCTTCATCTAGGACATCATAGTTAGAAAAACCTACACCATCATCAGAATAGAATCTGGTATGACTTCTTAGATGATCAATATCAGATACCTTGGTCGATTTTTCTCCAACAGTGACACTAGCATAAGGAAGAACTTCGATGACGGCTTCTTTCTTGATGAGTTCTTCTTCCACAGCTAAGTGTTCAAGACAATCGGGAACCGGATTGAGGTTAGGCATCGTCAAAACGGTGGTAAAACCACCTTTGGCTGCTGCCTTACTTCCAGTAAGAATCGTCTCTTTTGCTTCAAATCCAGGTGAACGGAAATGGACATGGATGTCGGTTAATCCTGGAACGATATAACCACCTTTCAAGTCAATGCCTTCGCCTTTGATTTCATCGGCAATTTTAACAATCTTACCTTCGTCAATCAGAATATCTTTTTTGATGAGTTTGTTATCCTGATTGATACGTCCATTCTTTAAAAGAATCATTGCAATTTTCCCTCCAGGACACGAGAGATGACACTCATTCTGACATAGACGCCATTTGTCATCTGAGGGAAGATACGACTTCTTGAGCATTCGACAATATCATCAGCTATCTCAATTCCTCTGTTGACCGGAGCGGGATGCATGATGATTGCTGTCTTTTTCATCTTATCGACTCTTTCTTTATAAAGACCAAATTTTTGATGATATTCTTCTTTAGTCATATCAAGATGAGCGTTTCTTTCAAACTGAACGCGAAGAAGCATGATGACATCACAAGTCTTGATGGCTTCATCAAGAGAGATGACTTCAGCCGTATCATCTAAGAAAGATTCAGGACCCGCGATATAGACTTCCATACCTAAACGCTTCATGATTTCGGCATTGGTGTGCGCCACACGAGAATGGATGATATCGCCAACAATGCAGCACTTAAGTCCTTTAAAGGAATGGAATTCTTCCTTGATGGTCATCAAATCAAGAAGGGATTGGGTAGGATGACTTCCTGAGCCATCACCGGCGTTAAAGATAGGCATATTGATGCCTTCTAATTCTTTGTAGTATTCGTTTTGGCTATGGCGGATAACCACGCCATCAAAACCGATATATTCAAGTGTACGTACCGTATCATATAGTGTTTCACCTTTGGTGACACTCGAATGCTGAACATCAATCTGATCGACTTGAATTCCCAGTTTCATCATAGCCATGACGAAGGAATTCTGGGTACGCGTGGAATTTTCAAAAAAAAGGGTTGCAAATTTCTTATCGGGATAAGAAACAGGCAACCCATTATTTTTTAACGCTTCCGCGTAATCGATAATATCAACGATCTGTTCAGTCGTAAGTCTTTTTAAATTGAATAAGCCTCTCATCATAAGTCCTCCCATGAAAGTTTTAACAACTAGGATTAAGAAAACGAAAGTGACAACAGCTCTTCTCGACTCGACTATTTGCGCTTATTTATAAATAAGCCTGTTAAATAATATCCTATAAAGGAGGTATAAATTCAAGTAAATTTTTGTTTATGTTTCAAGTTGTTTCTATGTAAGGGTTTTCTTTATAAATTGGAGGTTTTTCTCTCCTATATTCTTGTTCAGTTGACCATTAATTTTGCTTACTCGAAAACTAGATTATTCTTCTCCTTCTTCTCTTTCCTTTTTCTTCTTTAAAACCATCAGACAAACTCCTCTTTACTTAAAGAGTTACATCTCTTCGCTTTTTATTACTGAAATTCTGTTACAAGTGTAAGCCAAAGTTTGATGACATTATCCATTTTTGATATTTTCATCAATATTCTTCTTTGTTTTCTTAAAGAAACATTGAAAAGTGATTTGTCAGTATGTTTCGTTCTTTACAAACAAGCAAAAATATAAAGATTTTTTTAATTTTTTAAAAAAATCAATGAAAACCGCTTACTTTTTCGTGTTTTTCATGTTTTCTTCTTTCGCACTCGTTTTCGTAATCAAAACATGGAAACTCACGAAATCGTTTGAGTATTTATACAAGTGAAAAATAAGTTTCTTTTCATTTGTATATTAACTAAAATATATACAACCTGGAGAGAGCAAAAGGAATCAGACTTTCCAGACCCTATCGTTTATATGAAATCAAAAGCAGGTTTATTGGTTTCTACCTCTTTCATGTTGCTTGTAAGTTGCCAAGCATTAACCAGTGAGGTAACCATAGTGAAGACTAGACCTAATGAGATGAAAGTCTATTCTTCTAAACTTATCGAAACAGAATCTCTATGTGTGGAATATCTATCCTCTAGTGAGGATTTACCCTATACGTCTTTCCACTCTTTTGTGGAGTTCTATTCCAGCTTACAAAAAGACAATGACAAACTTCCTACCTATGAAGTCTTCAACAACCGTTTGACCAATAAAAATAATAACACCTATCTTGAGGTCAATCCTACTTTAGAGAGTCTTACTTTTTCTGATTTTGAGGAATTTGCAACGTTCAAGAATGATGTCTCTATCTTCTATCCCACTTATGATACCAATCACAAGGATGATAAGGAGGATATGAGATATACTTGTTATTCTCATATCTGTACTTCGAATGAAGATAGAAGTATCACCATCTCCTTAAAGGATTATGATATCCATACCTTTAAGAAGAACAATGAGATCTATCTTCCTGTCTCTTTCTATTTGGATTTCATTCTTTATCCTTTAGACGAGGTTTATGTCGTTGGTAAAGAGAATATCTTTGAGCTGGAGTATTCTTCCTGGTATAACGAGATGGGTAATTCTTATTCTAGTGAATTCTGGAAATATTATCGTAATGAATTTCATGATATCTCACTTTCTCGTCTAGCCTATAGTGAAAATGAAACTCGTCTTGCCATCTCTTTGGCTTATGGTCAAAATAAACCAGCTGATAGCTTAAAGAAAGCAAATAATATTGCTGAAGCAGAAGATAACTTAGCCACCTATATCTATCAGGATATTAATGAACTACATTCTAGTTATCTTTCTCCTTCTCCTTATATGGTCTCTTCTTATCAAGGTTTCTATCATTTAAGAATGAAGACAGAAGCCTTCTTAAATGAAAAACAGAGATTAAGTCCTGTCTTTAATGAATATCGAGATTTATATTCTTCTTTATCTTCCTTAAGAGAAAAAGAAAAGAAAGCTTTCGAGATCAAAAATAACACCGCCTATATCACCTTTAATGACTTTGTCGGGGCGAGAAAAGATTATTATGATGAAGATTATGTGATCGATGAGACTAACTATACTAAAGATACCATCTCTCTTATGAGCTATGCCTATCATCAAATCAAGAATAACAAGAACATTGATAACATCGTCTTTGATGTTTCTCTTAACACCGGTGGTGAAATTGCCGCCATGGTCTATGCCGTTGGTTTATTTGCTTCGAGCACCAATTTCTATTCCATGAACTCGTCAAATGAGGCAACTTATCATTTCTCACTTCACAGCGATGCCAATTTCGATGGCAAGATGGATGAACCTATCCTAGATAAGAACATCTATGTTCTTTCTTCTGGTATTTCCTTTAGCTGTGGTAACAGCTTCATTTCCTTGATGAAAGAAAGTGCTAAAGCCACCATTGTTGGTCAAAACAGTGCCGGTGGTGCCTCTTCTATAAGATATATGCTTTCTCCTTTAGGTAGCCAATACCGCATCTCTTCTAATGAGGTGATGTGTAATTCCTCTTTCCAGAACCTGGAAAAAGGTATCGCACCAGATATCTCGCTTAATCTTTCTTCCTTATACGAGCACGATATCTTCCTTAGCAAATAGATTATTCCTGATAAAGTTCATCCAGATCGTCAAATGTATCC
>OMRU01000244.1 GCA_900313465.1 uncultured Clostridia bacterium | reverse complement strand
CTTTCAGTTGGCCTTTTGATCCTGCTGCCTCCTATAGAGCTATAACTGATGAGATGGCCAAAATCGAAAACTTTATCAAAGAAGCGGAAAAGGAAGAAAGCAAACTCTATGTAAAATACATACACGATGAATATCACACCGAATATATCGATAACGAAAATCTGTTTGTTACTGAACTGAAGGATATCGAGTTTCAGCCATTAGATCCTGAATATGTCCATGAATGGGCTACTGATAAGACCTCTTTCACTGTCTCGTTTATAGATAAGGAATACTTTTTTAAATTAAAAGAAGATTTGACAGACGTCATTGTCTCAGCGTCTATAGACAACCCTGATTCTCCTTATGATGTTCGTTCAAGACAAGCCTATAGAATATCTAAAGAATCTGGTAGTCATTTACTCAAGATTGTTAACTCAATCATAGATGGATACACTGCTCAAGAATAGTGATGTTGAGAGATATATGATTGCAAAACAAAGGGGCATAAAACCTTTCATAAAGGTTTCAATGCCCCATTTTCAGTATCAATTATTCGGCAATGGCATTACCAGTGTAGAGCTGATAATACTTACCCTTCTGAGCAAGGAGAGCATCATGGGAACCACGTTCAATGATATGACCATGATCAAGAACCATGATAACGTCAGAATTCTTGATGGTAGATAATCTATGTGCAATGACAAAGACAGTTCTACCTTCCATGATGGCATCCATACCCTTGGT
The DNA here is from genome assembly GCA_900313465.1 of uncultured Clostridia bacterium. Taxonomy (GTDB): domain Bacteria; phylum Bacillota_I; class Bacilli_A; order RFN20; family CAG-288; genus Enterosoma. The sequence goes on along the minus strand of OMRU01000244.1, from coordinate 1,447 downwards.
GACCATCGCCTCAGTTCTCGAGTCGATAGATGAAGTGGCTTCATCAAGAATCAGAACTGGTGGGTTGGCAATGGCGGCTCTAGCGATAGCAAGAAGCTGTCTTTGACCCTGAGATAAAGATGCACCACCATTTTTCAAAACAGTGTTGTAGCCTTCTGGCAACTGATTGATGAAGGTATCTGCATTGGCAAGTTTTGCAGCCTTATAGACTTCTTCATCCGTGGCATCCAATTTACCATAGCGGATATTTTCCATGACGGTACCAGTAAAGAGCTTGGTATCCTGGAAAACCATACCCAAAGAACGACGTAAATCAGCCTTCTTGATCTTGTTGATGTTGATATCATCATATCTGATCTTACCATCAGCAATATCATAGAAACGGTTAAGCAAGTTGGTGATAGTTGTCTTACCAGCACCGGTTGGACCGACAAAGGCGATCTTCTGACCAGGCTCAGCATAGATGGTAATATCGTGTAGGACAATCTTGTTTGGTACATAACCAAAGTCGACACCATTGACATTGATCTTACCCTTTAACCAAGTATAAGTCGTCTTGGAACCATCCTGATGTGGGTGTTTCCAAGCCCATTTACCCGTGCGTTCACTAGATTCTACTGGATTTCCATTCTCATCTTCTTTGGCATAGACTAGTTCAACATAGCCTTCATCGACTTCTGCTTTCTCATCAGTCATGGCAAAGATTCTAGAGGCACCAGCAAGAGCCATGGTGACGGTGTTGAGCTGTTGGGCCATCTGACCGATAGGTTGAGTAAAGGACTTGGTATAAAGCAAGAAGGAAGTGATGATACCGATAGTATAGATATGGCCATGGTTGAGCAAATCACCAAAGCCATAACCAGTGACGGAATTGACAACAAACAAACCGCCAATCAAGGCTAGGACAGCGTATTGCAAGTTGCCAAGCTGGTTGACAACTGGCATCAGGATATTGGCATAACGATTGGCTTTGACAGACTGAGTGAAGAGTTCTTCGTTATGTTTCTTGAACTCAGAAATATTCTTTTCTTCATAGTTGAAGACTTTGACGACCTTCTGACCAGAAATCATTTCTTCAATATAGCCGTTGGTGCGACCAAGTTCCATCTGCATCTGAACAAAGTGACGACCAGAACGAGAAGCAAAGAATTTGGTAAGCATGAACATCATGACACCGACAAGGAAGACGACGATAGAAAGATAGAAATCGGTGATCAGCATCATGATACTGACAGCAAACATTGTGACAAAGCTTGATGTCATCATCGGAATGCTTCTGGCAAGCATTTCTCTTAAGGAATCGACATCGTTGGTATAAACCGACATGATGTCACCATGAGTATGCTGGTCAAAGTAGGAGACAGGAAGATCCTGCATATGAGCAAACAAACGATCACGAATCTTCTTCTGCACACCCTGGGCGATATAGGCCATGCCGGTCAGCTCC
>OMRU01000010.1 GCA_900313465.1 uncultured Clostridia bacterium | reverse complement strand
CGATATAAAAGAGAGGAACAAGAAGAATCAAGGAAAGAATCAGTCTTCTAACAAGAATTGGTGTTTCTTTATCCTCAAGTTCTTCTTTTAGATTACGGGAATCTTGATTCTTGGTGCTTGGTTGATTCTGACTTGCATTATAGCCGGCGTCTTTGACAGCCTTGATGATATCTTCAGGATGAACGTTATCTTCATAGGTGACCAGCATGGAGTTGGTCAAAAGGTTGACGTTTACCTCTTTGATACCAGGAATCTTTCTGACAGCTTTATCGACATGAGCAACGCAACTTGCACAGCTCATTCCGGTAATACTATATTTTTCGTTGGTTTTCATTTTTTACCTCACCAATATACCCCCGTGGGGTATTTTGATACCTCTATTATATTCACCCCGCTTTTTCCTTTCAACTATAACGCTTAAAAAGAAAAAACTGCTTGGAATACTCCAAACAGTCTTAAGAGATCGATTAATCAAAGACCTTTTCAGCTTCTTTGTTTTCCGTGATAGCTTCCCCTTCCTTATAGGCAGGTTTATAAGCCTTGAATTCACCGAAACGATATTCCTTATAAGCCTTCATAGAAGCCTTGATGACAGAGATGGCTTCCGCAGCAGACTTGATGGAAGTGACGTTAGTTTGTTTTCCTTCTAGATTCTTATAGACGCGGAAGAAGTGTCTGATTTCATTTCCGACAAAGCTAGGAAGCTCGCTGATGTCCTTGAAGTTGGAATAGAATGGGTCGTTGATGGCAACCGCGACAATCTTATCATCGATATATCCCTGGTCGACCATTCTGACCATACCGATTGGACGAGCGTCGACTTCACAAAGTGGAACAAGAGGTTCCTGACATAAGACAAGAACATCAAGTGGGTCGTTATCCTGAGCAAAGGTAAGTGGAATAAAGCCATAGTTTGCTGGATAGTAGGTAGCGGAATATAAGACGCGGTCGAGTTTGATCAGACCGGTATGTTTATCAAGTTCGTACTTACAACTTGAACTCTTTGGAATCTCAATGACCGCGGTGAATAATTCCGGGGTAATCTGTTTTGGATTCATGTCGTGCCAAATATTCATCATATTTCTCCTTTATCGCCTGTATGATAGGTGGTACAATGTTTCACAATAAAAAATTTTTCGCGTTCGAAAAAAGGTGAAAACAGCTCGTGGAAAAATAGTTTATTGTCTAATATTATAACTCTCTTCCACCCCTCTTTAAAACTGTTTTTGACATGATAGAGTTTTCATTGCGTTTTTTTGAAAAAACGCTTTGAAAAGGGCTTACAACTAGTATAATAATTTGCGCTGCGAAATGTGGGGAGGTCTCCTATGGAACAAAATCGTTATGATGCTATTATTATCGGCGCTGGCCCGGCAGGTATTTTCACTGCTTTGGAACTTACCAGCAAGAAAAAAGATGCCAAGGTTCTGATTGTCGATCAGGGTAGAAACCTTGCCAATCGAACCTGTCCTGCCAGAAAGACAGGTGTATGTGTCCACTGCAACCCTTGTGCCATTGTCAACGGTTGGGCGGGTGCTGGTGCATTCTCCGATGGTAAGCTTTCTTTGTCTGATGAAGTCGGTGGTCATATCACCGAATATGTCGGTCATGACAAAGCCATGGAACTCATCCATGATGCCGATCAGTATTATTTACAGTTTGGTGCTAGCGAAGAAGTCTTCGGTCTTGATGATGCCAAAGTCGATGAAATCGCCTATGAAGCATCCAAATACAATATTCATCTCGTACCATGTCCAGTCAGACACTTAGGTACGGAAAGAGCGGTCTCGGTCTTAATCGGTATGCACGATTATCTTGTCTCCAAGACCAATACGACCTTCCTTGAACTCACTTCTGCTTTGGAAATCTTAAAGGATGGCGATAAGGTCACTGGTGTAGTGATCCAGACCAGGGGTAAAGAAAGTGAGACTGTCTATTCTGATAACATCGTTGTCGCTCCTGGCCGTGGTGGTGCTGAATGGCTTACCAAGGAAGCCAGCAAGCTCGGTTTACAGAATACCAACAATGAAGTGGATATCGGTGTCAGAGTCGAATGTCCAAATGCGGTCATGGATCGCTTGACGAAATATCTTTATGAAGCCAAGCTTGTCTATTATGCCGATACTTATGAAAACAAGGTCAGAACCTTCTGTATGAATCCAGGCGGTGTCGTCTCTGAAGAACACTATGAAGGTGGTTTAGCGGTCGTCAACGGTCACTCTTATGGCGATACCAAACTCTGGACCAAGAACACCAACTTTGCCGTCTTGGTCTCCACCAAGTTTACTGAACCATTCCATGAGCCAATCGAATATGGTCAATATGTGGCTAAGCTTGCCAATATGCTCACCGGTGGTCCAATCATGGTTCAGAGACTTGGTGATCTTCTCAAGGGTAGAAGAACTACTCCTTCCCGTTTAGCTAAGTCCACTACCATTCCAACCTTGAAGACAGCTGTTCCTGGCGATTTATCCTTTGTCTTACCACATAGACAACTCAATTCCATCGTGGAAGCCTTGAAGGCTTTTGATAACATTGCTCCAGGCTTATATTCCAAGAATACTTTGTTATATGGTGTTGAAGTCAAGTTCTATTCTTCAAAGATTAAAGTTGATAACAACTTCATGACGGATATCAAAGGTTTATATGCTATCGGCGATGGTGCTGGTATCACCCGTGGCTTGATGCAGGCTAGTGCTACCGGTGTTTCTGTCGCTAGAGATATTGCTTCTAAGTTATAAATGAAAATGACTCTTTGGTCTTGCCAAAGAGTCATGTTTTATTTTTGAAGGAAATCGAGCAGAGCTTCTGAGATAGAAGATGTGACTTTATGAACAACACTTTTTAGTTCCACAGGACTCGTTTTGAAGGTATAGGAATAATCCACTGCTTCTAACAAAGGAAGATCGTTATAGGAATCGCCCATACCGCCGATGATGTCGATGTGGAAGTATTCTTTTAAGAAGTTGATGGCTTTTCCTTTCGAGCAATCCTTAGCGGTGATATCGACAAATGGTCCGTTGTGGAAGGCTGAGACCTGATACGTGGCATTTAAATGATCGCATAATTTCGGTTACATCTTCTTCAAGAGACTTCATCAGAATAACGACCTGATAGTCATCATGGAGAGAATAGAAATCATAACCGGAATTATAGGCAATCTTATATTTCTTTTCATATTCTTTGGTGATACTTATAACATCTTTCTTATCGATAGTATGAGAATAGATTTCCTTTCCTTGGTCATCGACAATCAAGGAACCAGTAGAGACGATGAAGAAGTCATAATGCACATCCGCTTTGGAAGGAATGGTGACACCATGAAGACTTCTTCCGGTACAGATACCAAAAGGAATTCCTTCTTTTTGAATCTGCCTGATGGTGAGGATATCTTGTTCGTGGAACTGGTTTTTGAAGTAGATGGTTCCGTCAAAATCGGAGGCAAAGGCTTTTCTCATATCGATCTCTCTTTCTTAGAATATTAGATGCAAAAGCACACGAAAGACATTATAATACAAACGTTATGAAAATCATGGTAATTTCTGATCTTCACAATGATGTTCCTTATACCAAAGCGGCAGTTGAACTCTTCAACAAGGAAAAGTTTGATAAGCTCTATATTTTAGGAGATATCTTGGAAGACAGCATCAGAGTGTTAAACCCACTTAGCGAAAAGATTTTAGCGGTCATGGGAAATTGTGACAGCTATGAGGAAGAAGAAATCGCCCGTTTTTCTCTTCCTTATGTCACCTTTGATTATCAGTTTGGTAAATTCATTGTCTTGACGCATGGACATTATTATAACGAATATAACTATGATCAACCGTTTGACATCATGCTGAAAGGTCATAGCCATCAATCGATGATCTTTGTCAATGATAGAAAACAGATCATCGCAAATCCTGGATCTCTTGCTAGACCAAGAGACTACAATCATTCCTATATGACCATCGATGAAAAGGGAATTAGAATTATTGATATCAATTCAAACGAAGTCATTCATTTCCTAGACTTCAGAAAGTGAGCGAGTTATGAACATCGTTATCGGTTCGGATATTCACGGCAGTCTGAAATATTGCAAATTGCTGCTTAGCAAAGTAGAGAAGTATCAAGCTAGTAAACTCTTCTTGTTAGGTGACTTTTATTATAACGGGGCAAGAAATGTTCCACCTGAAGAGTATTCTCCTAAGGATGTAGTAAGCCTTCTTAATCAATATGCGAAGATGATTATCGCTGTAAAGGGAAACTGTGAATCGGAAGTGGATCAGTGGGTTTCTCAATTCCCGATTTCGGATATGGCCACGGTCTTTCTTTTTGATAAGGAAATCATCATGACGCATGGCCATCATTATTCCTTTGATGAACTTCCTAGCAATCCTGGTGATATCTTCCTTCAAGGACATACCCATATCGGTGTTTTAGAAAAGAAAGAGAACCTGATTTTAGCAAATCCCGGTTCTGTCTCTCTTCCCAAAGACGGACATCACTCCTACATGGTGATGAATGAAGAAGGAATCAAACTTCTTGATTTACTTACCGATGAGGTCTATAAAGAAACTACGTTCTAATGAAAAAGCAACTCTATTTGTTTTATTTAGAGTTGCTATTTTTAATTCCGTTTCTCGACATGGTTAAGTAGGTGATGATTTCTTCATCTTGAATGGTGTCATCAAGAGGAATGGAGACCCAGTACTTCTTGTTCATGTGATAAGCAGGATAATATTTTCCTGTCTTGATCATCTCTTCAATGAGATGTGGGTCAAGTTTCACATTCATCACTTCAATTAGAGCGTCTGTTACCTGGTCAAGTTTCTTTTTTGAAATAGACATGATGATCGCATACCACTTGTGGCTGATCTCATCTTCAAAGACACTTGCAGTATCTTTATAAGGCTCTTTATCCCATTTGAAGATGGGAAGATGATGAAAGTGTTCTTGGATGAACTTGTTGATTCTATTCGTCTGAGGAGAACAATAAGTCTCTTTGATGAAGCAGTGCTTCTTGATGTCATTTAGTATAGCAAGATATGCTTCTTTGATCTTGGTGACAAACTCCCCTTTCGCATCCTTATAGCGGAAAGTCAGATATTCTTCATTGAAGGCTTTTTCAATGACTTGACCATATATCTTTCCATCATCTTTGATATGGATACAGGCTGAAAACTCATCCTGAAGGAAATCTTTACAATAGAAATATCCTCCTTCTTCCTTATGAAAGCCATAAGGAAGAAGAGAGGAGAAATCTACTTTGGTTTTCTGAAATATTTCTTCTTCAAAACTCATCATCTTCTTTAGAGGTAATCTTGGTCAAGAGAAAGCATATCCTGATCGACAAGAAGGATGTAATAGACATCGCCATAATAATTAGAACGAGTCAGTCTACCAAATTCCATGACGTCTTTGGTAAGACCATTCTTGGTAAAGATACGATATTTTACAAATTCTGAAAGGTCATTGTGATTTTCAATGATCTGCTGATCGATGGATTCCCTGACTCTTCTGTAGTCGCTAGGGTGAACGAGACCTTTAAAGGATCCACTAGCGATTTCAATCAGTTCATCAACATCCTGACACTCAAAGAGATGAATGGCTTCATTGTTGGCATAAAGGATCTTTTCCCCTTCTTTTTGATAGACCATGATGGCACAAGGAATATTACCAGAGATATCCTTTAAACCAAAGCCGAGCAAGGAACGATTCTTCAAGGCTAAATGTTCGTTATAGACCTGGCAACCATTCTTGCCATGGAGTTTTACCGCATATAAGGCTGCATCGGCAAGAGAGAATAATTTCGAGGCATCCTGACTCTGGGATGGGTATTCTGCACAACCGATAGAGATGGTGAATTCATATTCGGTCTGGCTATCTTTCAAGACGTGGTGCTTCAAAGAAAATTCGTTAAGTTTTCCAACTACACTATCCATACTCTGGTTCTTGAACAAGACACAGAATTCATCACCACCGGTTCGACCAAAGATACAATTTGTAGCAAAAGCTTCACGGATTTCCTTGGCAAAGAATTTTAAAATCTCATCGCCGAGGTGATGTCCGTATAAGTCGTTGATGAATTTGAATTCATCAATATCCATGACGGCTAGAGTATAGGTTTGACCAGGATTTTCTTTCATATATTGATTGCTAGAAAGCGTGAATCCATAACGGTTATAGATGTTGGTAAGAGCATCGAATTTGGAAAAATGCTTAAACTCGGTTAAGGCATTATGCTGGGTAAGAGAAGAAGAGATGATATAGGTCCAGGTTGTCATCAAGGACTGCATGTCATAATTCTGATCCGGATGAGGATTATAGATGGTGACAAAGCCAAAGACTTTGCCGTTGTTGTATAAAGGAAGAAGAATCAGTCGTTTGACGTTGATGGCCTTGAAATAGTCTTTCTGACCTTGATCGAAATCAAATTCCTGAACATCTGGAATATCGATATAGATATCGCTTCTGACGGCCTCGTTCCAGGCCTTGAAATGCTCAAAAGGTCTATTCTGGCAGTTATCTAGTTCTGGACTAAGTCCTTCCTTAAACCATTCGTAGGTGGAAGAGTAGGTGTCGTCATCGTTTTTTTCGACGATGTTGATTCGATCTGGATGAATGACATTGCTTGTTTCTTCTAAGACTTTCTTGATACTTTCTTCAAAGCTTAAATCAGAATCAAAGGCCTTGTTGATTTCCACTAGGAAGTGATCGGTGTTGATGGATTTTTCCATGTCGTTTTGTTTGGTGATTTCATCATCCACCATGATAAAGACAAAAGAGATGGAGTGATCCATCATGGTTGGTGAAGCAACAAACCTGAGCCAGTGCTTGATTTCGCTTCCATAAGTGATATCTCGGACTGTTGTTTTTTCTTTGGCGACCTTCTTAGCGGTAGGAAGCCAGATTTCTAAATGACCGGGGAATACCTCGGAAAAGAGTTTACCAATGATCTGCTTGGATTTATATCCGGTCATCTCTTCATATTTTTCATTGACATAAAGATAACGTAAATCGATGATTTCCTCATGTTCATCATAGATGTATTCGAAGACGGCGTAGGATACGGGAAGAATATTAATCATGGCAGCTTTAGATTCCTCAACCTGAGATAATATATCGCTACCCTTTTCTTTTCTCGTTTTAAATAATTTATCAGATAATCCCATAAGTATGTGCTCCCTAGACAAAATAAAATGGGTTGAAGATGCTATTACTATTTAAATTATAGCATTAATGTTTTGTAACTATAATATTTTATTAGATATTTGTCTAAAAATTTTTAGCGGTCAATAATAGTAAAATCATTAGGATTGAAAGGTAGGATTATGGTAAGATTTTCTTTGATAAGCTTTAACAGGTAATGATTATGTTCAATCGAATTATTTCTACAAGTGAAAAGATCATCAAGGACGTCAAGAAGATCATTCGTATCACCGACTTGGTGATACAAGGATTATGTATTCTTTTTTGTGCCTATAACATCTATCAGCACATCTTCCATCAGACCGCTTCTTTGATTCCTTATATTGTCATCATGATTCTTTCCTTGGTCTATTTTGCTTATTCCATCATCACCCTTGCCAAGGGACAGAAAAGAGATAACGTCATTTTAAAGAAGGTGGTCACCTATTCGAAATTTGGTTGTCGATTCACCATTCTGATCATCTCTGTCTATGATATCTTAACCAAAGAAGAATCCGTGTTATCGGTCATTCTTACCATCGTCTTATTAGCTGCTTTGCTCCTCCAGGTTGTGATGGAAATCTACAGCTACTTCATCAGCAAATATATCAAGATGATCAAATATGCAATCAGCAAGGATGTCGATGATCTGAAAGTCAAGTTTGACGGAATTCAGGAAACCTTCCCTGGAAAACTTGTTGCCAATATCATCAAGAAGAACTCCAATAAGGAACCAGTGATTATTGATGAGACGGATTTACCGGATGACAAAGACCTCAAAGAGGTGGAACTGCTTGCCAATAAACGTGCTGAAGAGCAAAGAATGATTCAGGAAGAAAAGATGAATCAAGAAGAATTATCTAAGCAAGAAGAAAAGAAACGTAAAAAAGAAGAAAGAAAAGGATTGTTCTTCCCATTCTTTAGACGTAATAAGGATAAAAGTGAATAAACCTTTAAATTCAATATATCTAGAAATAGTTAAAACTTAAACATTCAAAAGTGTAAAAATATGTCAAATCATCACGGATAAATGGTCTTACCATTCTATGTTTTTTAATGCATTCGACTATGATATTTTCATATTTAATGATACAATAATTCTAAATTCGATACTTATAGGCCAATATTGCACGGAAGGAAAATTTATTTATGAATGCGCAAAGACTCAAAATCAGTTTTGAAAAGGATTCCCATATTCCAACCTGTTTTGTGCATGTCTATAATGATGAATCCGGCAAGCCTATCGATTTTGTTTTTGATGCCATCAATGATGCGTTCTTAGAACTTTTTCATGTGGAAAAAGAAAACGTGCTTGGCAAACGTTATCTTGAATGCATGAATGATATCGACTTACAGTGGATTGTCGATGTCGCAGAAGTGGTCAAGACCAAGACTGGCATTGAAAAGAATTATCACTTCCCTGAAAGCGATAAATTCGTCAAGATTGTCTTTTCTCCGGGAACCAAGAAAGGCACTTGTTCTATCTCCTATATCGATGTCACGAAGGAATGTCGTGAACTTCGTGAATTAAGAGAACGTGATAAGTTATATAACTTCACCTTGAAAGAAGCGGATTATATCTGTAAGGATCCTGATTATAACCATGGTATCAACCAGGCTTTATCTCTGGTTCAGAAGGTCACGGGATGTGACCGTATCGGCACAGCTAAATTCAATCAGGATGGTTTAATGGAATGTGTGCATAAAGTGGATAATCCTGCGGTTCATGTCGTCGATGTTCCAGATCACACTTTCTCTGTTGATGACTATCAGAGACTTTGTCAGTCTTTAGGACCTGATCTTGATTATCTCTATCTTGATACGGATATCATTTCTAATCTCGGTGAGGAATCTTTAGTCAAATTCAGAAAGTATTGTTCTCGCAATTTTGTCGGTGTTCCATTTATCGATGATAACAAGGTTATCGGTTTTATCGGCATGTGCAATTTCCGTAAGGAAAAATTGAGAGATATTCTTTATATGCTTAGACCTACGGCTATCCTTATCTTCTCTAGAATGAAGAATTACTCTTTGGAAAAGAAACTTCACGAGAAAAAAGATTAAGAAAAGTTAGGCTTGTAAATGACTAAGCCTTCAATAATAAAATGATCTAATTTATATAACGGCTATCCTAGTGGGATGGCCGTTTTAAGGTTCAAGCATTAGTCATGGTGCCTTAATTCTCAAATGGTAAGTTTTGTGAATATAAGGCGCTTGCTAAACCAGTTATATTGGCTTACAAACTAAGTGATATTTAGGACTAGTCTGATACGATATAGCATCATTAATCTTTTAACGCCGTGATTGGAATGATGAATACTCCATCAGAATTCTTATAGGCCATATTACCAGCGCCATAAATGACACATTTCAATATTGGTTCTTTACCACCATTATCTACAATATCTTTACAAACTTTGATTAGATTTTTAGAACCCTCTTCCACTTTATTGAGTCCTAGTTCGATTTCTATGGCACACCAATTACCATCTTCAAGTTCTATCACAGCATCAATTTCATTATTCTTATAATCTTGGTAATGGAATAATTTAGCGTTTAAAGCTTGTGCATAGATTGACAAATCTCTTTCCACCATTGCTTCAAACATAAATCCAAAAGTGTTGAGATCATTCATCAATTTCTTTGGAGTCAATCTAAGCATTGCGCATGCCATTGCAGGATCAGAGAAGTGCCTTTTTTCCATCTGCTTCACGCGTAAAGAAGATCTTATGTTTGGTGAAAAGGGCTCTTGATTGTTAAGCAAGAACATTCTATTGAAGGCATCTAAATATTTGGATAAAGTATTTTTACTGATAGAGGAATTATCGTTTTCAATGATATCATTTAAAATACTTCGGTTAGAAACAGTTGTTGATTCATTTCTGGCTAGTGATTTTAAGATAAGATTTGCCTTATGCTCGCTATAATCAATGTCTTGATCTAATTGTTTTAAATCAGTTTTAGCAACGTTTTCCATATATCCTAAAGCTAATACATCACAATCATCGACACTGATATCAATGTTTCCTGGCCATCCGCCTCTAACTACTAAATAAGCTAATTTTTCAAGATCTGTTGCTTCTAATACCTTTGATTCAAATTTGTTTTCACATAAATCTTTTAATGAAAACAACCCACTTGAATCACCCGATTCATATAATGACATCGTATTCATTCTGATGCTTTTGATCCTTCCTGTACCACTATGCAAAACGCCTTTAGTAACAGGGGTCGATGATCCAGTCAGAATGATTTGACCCTTATTTCCGGTTTCATCAACATAAGCTCGTGTCGCATCCCATAAAGCTGGAACCTCTTGCCATTCATCAATTAAACGTGGGGTATCTCCTTTTAAGACAGTATATGGTTCAAGTTCAGCAAGCCTTCTATTAGAAAAATTGCCACTTGGGTCGCCAACGAGAAATTCGCTATTGGCATGATGAGAAGATGTCCAAGTTTTTCCACACCATTTAGGTCCTTCAATGCAAACAGCACCGAATATTCTTAAATTCTTTTTTACTAGTGTGTCAACGATTCGCGGTTTATATTTGGAGTCATTTGTCATTTTCTTCATCGCAACATTTCCTCTATATCTTTCTTGTATAGTTTATCAAACTGACCCATATTTTGAAATGTTGTCATTTGATACAAGAAAAAAAGATGCCATATCTATTTGATACAACATCGTTCTTTCTCTCACATTTTAGTCTTTTCTCGTAAAACAGCTCGCAAAATGAGAATAACTATAGTTTGACCACATAATATATTGTTTTACCAGAACCGGTTTTCTCAAGTCTTCCTTCTTCAACCATTTTAGCGATTGCTTTTTCAATCGCGCTAATAGATAGACTTGGACATAGTTCTGCAACATCTGATTTTGTAACTTTTCCAAGTTTCTTTTTTGTTCTTAATCCTGAATTGTAAACTGAAGTGATAATTATCACTTCGACTTGCAATTCAGGATAGGAATCAAATTTAATCTTGCAGTAATTTCTGCCCTTTGTTCTAACAACGTTTGAATTTGCAAATATTGACTATCCATAGCAACCCCTCCTTTGGGGTGTTTTTTTGCGTTAATTATTTCAAAATGCACCCCAAAAGTCATGATAATTGACCTAGATTCTGAATTCAAACTGACCTATATTTCTTTACTTGGTATATTACTTTTTAATAGTAAAATAATCTGTCACGTTTGTCCTTCATTTAAATCATTTAAGGACTTTCCAATATCCTGTTTTCTTAGAGCCTACTCTTTCAATATAATTATGCGCTTTTAAGTATTCTAAATTCTTATCAATAGCTGTTGTGCTAATTCCTATAATCATCGATAATTGTTCTTTTGTGATGTTAGGGTTGTTTCTAATTTCGCTTATTATTTTTTGTCTATTTTCTGTCAAACCTGCTTTTTCAATTTTACTCGAAACTTTATTACCAACCTTATTACCAACTTAATTATACCGTGAAGTTGGTTTTATTTTTGATTAAAAAAAGATTTTCTGTTATTTAAATCATAAATATTTAACATCGCGAAATATACAAAGCGTGCAAGATATGTTTATATGAAATCATATTTAGAAACTTAAACTATACCTATAAGGAAAAATGTGGTTAATATTATGCCATATACCTTAAAAGTATACAATAAAGTATACAATAAATTTAAAACGTGTAAATTTTAGCACCATTGCCTCAAATTATGGAAATCGTTTAGGTCATCTTCTAATATAGGGTTCAAACCTATTCTAAAAACAAAAAAGGCTTAATACCAGTGGTATTAAACCTATTCTACTATCCTGGTCGGAACGATGGGATTTGAACCCATGACCCCTTCCACCCCAAGGAAGTGCGCTACCATGCTGCGCTACGTCCCGAACGCCTAAGCATAGGCTTAACAATTATAGTTGAATATAGGGGAGTTTTCAACAATTATCCGAGTGAATTTTCTTGAGTAAATCGTCTGCTTCCTGAGGGGTAATCTTACCTTGAGCAAGCATGTTTAGAATCGTTTTCTGCATGTCATCATTCATGTTGGAAACAATTTCCTTGGCCTGATCTTCTTTGTTGATTTCTTCTTTTTTACTTAGAGCGAGTTTCTCTTTGACGCTTTTCATCACGCTCTGATAGGGTTTATCCACAAACTTGAAATAAGTGATGTATAAGGAAATCAAGAACAGAACCGTGAGAATTACCGTGATGTAATTGGGAAAACTGATGACTCTTGTTCCATCATCAAAGACACCATTGATTCCCACAAAGAGATAGCTGACTTCTAGTAAGGTAAGAATTGAGGCAAGAATCAGATTGATCTTGTTAAGGAGATGGAAGTTAAATAACATGTCCATAAAGAAGGCGAGAAGAGAAAGGATGAATATCACGCTGTTAATCAGAATGACAAAGAGGGTCAATATGGCTGGGATGATGGTTAGTAGATTCAGTTCTAATGGTTGACCCTCTATGCTGTTTGTATTATTAAGAAGGGTCATCTCTTCAAGAAGAGAATATTGAGAATGTGGTAACAACAACAGTAAAAACAAGACAACAGAAAAACTCAAAGAGAGGATAACAGGGATGTAGTTTTCTTTTCTGAGTTGTCTATTCATGGCTTTATTCTACTTTCTATGATTCTTGGCTTCAATCTTTGCTTTCTCTTCTAAGTACTGATCGCGCTTGAAGAGAATCTCGTTGGCCGCTTCTTCTGGAACAAGCTGAGAGAGTTCTTCAATCTTGATTCCTTCAAGAGATTCCATGGTTGGATAGATATCCAATAATTTCTGTTTTCGTTTTTCACCGATTCCCTTGATATCATCATAGATGGTCTTGAAGACCGCTTTGGCTCTTTTTCCTCTATGGAAAGTGATGGCATAGCGGTGGATTTCATCCTGCATTCTCATCAGTAAGAAGAAGAGAGGGGAATTTCTCTCTAGTGGGATTTCTTCACCGGTATCGGCGTTGATTAAAGTATCTGTTTCATGCTTATCGTTTTTCTGAAGACCGGCAAGAGGGATATTCACACCGACTTCTTCTTTGACTTCCAAACCGATCTGACACTGGGTATAACCACCATCGAGGATGATCAAATCCGGCATCTTGGCATTTTCCTCTTTCAATCTGGTAAAACGTCTGGTTAAAACTTCCCTCATGCTGGCAAGATCGTCTTGAGGATTTGGTTGGGTGATCTTGTATTTGCGGTATTGCTGAGGGGCTTTTTCTCCATTGATATATTTGACCATAGCACCCACTGGTTCATAGCCCTGGGTATGAGAGTTATCGTATAGTTCGATATCTAATGGCGTCTTATCTAAACCGAGCTTCTGCTGTAATTCTTCAAGCAGTTTTAAGACGTTATCGGTGAGTCTTGCAGTCTGGAAATGCTGATCGAGCATCTGTTTAGAATTTTCTAGTGCCATTGCCATCAAGTCGCGCTTTTTTCCTCTGCTTGGGGAGATGACATCAAAGCCTAAGGAATCGTTTAAAACCTGGGTGATATCCTTAGTTGGGACGATGAGTTCTTTTGGATGGTCGGTGTGTTTTTCATAGAACTGGACGATGATATCTTCTAAGAAGTCATTGATATCATCTTCCAGTTCTTCGACATAGGTGTTTTTACCTAGTAGGACACCTTTACGATATAAAAGGAAGACAACGCAGATATATCCTTCACGGATAGAATAACCGACAATATCTCTGCTGACATGATCAGGGAAGATGATCTTCTGGCTCGAGGTGGTGACTTTGACGGCATCTAAAAGCTTCTTGTATTCTGCTGCTCTTTCAAATTCCATCTTGTCAGCATATTCCTTCATCTTCTTTTTTAGTTGCGAAGTGACGGATTCTGTATCGCCATTTAAAAACTTGGTGATATCTGAGACCATCTGCTTATATTCTTCTGGCTGAACTTTTCTGATGCAGGGGGCAAGACATTGACCAAGGTGATAATATAAACAAGGCTTATTAGGAATGTTCTTACATTTTCTAAGCGGATAGATTTTGTTTAATAGATCGATCATCTTAAAAGCATCAGAACTGTTTGGAAATGGACCAAAATAATAATATCCTTTTTCCTTATCGGAACGGGCGATCTTCAAATAGGGATCTTCCTTCTTCTTTAAGGCGATATAGGGATACATGCGGTCATCCATCAGCATGATGTTGTATTTGGGATAATACTTATGGATTAGGGAGATTTCAAGTAGTAGTGCTTCTTTTTCCGAGTTGGTCTCGATGATATCAAAATCGCGAATCTCCGCCACCATTCTGGCGACTTTACCCACCTGGGGGCGAGTGAAGTACTGCTTGACTCTTTTGACTAAGGATTTTGCTTTTCCAACATAAATGATGGTTCCGTTTTTATCCTTCATCTGATAGGAACCAGGAACATCGGGAAGAAGAGATATCTTTTGCTTTAAAATCGGATAATCTAAATAGGACATATGTTACTTTAAGTGTACCACAGTGGCACCAAGTCCACCTTCTCCTTCACCACCAAGGCGGTAGTCTTTGACAAATTCTTTATGCTTCGCTAGGTATTTCCATACTGCATTTTTCAAAGCAAAGGTACCAGCGCCATGAATGATTCTGACATAGGTGAAATTATGGACTCTGGCAGAATCTAGGAAGGAGACAACATCCCTCATGGCTTCATCGACGTGTTTACCGATGACATTGCATTCTAAACCCTGGGATGGAGCCAAATCCAATTCGATGAAATCCTGAGGGAACTTCTGCAGTTTGAAAGTGAGAGTGATACTGATAAACTTGCTCAGTTCATCTTAATAGATGGTGTGCGAGGAGACCAGATCTGGGCTGATAAGTATAAGAACATCTCGTCCTCTGTAGAAAGAGAAAGATTATACCGAGCAGAAATTGTTAAGGTAATAATGCAAGGGGAAAAGGACATTAAGTTAAGATACCACGAT
>OMRU01000012.1 GCA_900313465.1 uncultured Clostridia bacterium | reverse complement strand
AGGGTATAAATTCATTTTTAGCAAAAGGAAATGAATTTATGTTGAAACTCAAACGGAGGGATTTTATGAACATACTAAGTGTCTGCTTATTAGCAAGCGCAGTGGCTTTTACATCCGCCACTGAATCAATCCATCATCTTGCTCCCATCGATGTAAAAAGAGCCAACACCACCACTCTTGAAACCGACCAGTTATATGTCGGCGGCGTCGATTTATTATCTCAACCTGATTACAAGGTAGCAGGTACAACTGGTTATGCCCAGTTATCCGGAAACACCCTGACACTAAATAACTTTACCTATAATGGCGCAGGTCATACTTACACCTACACTAACGAAACGAATACCTCAACCTATCGTGGTGGTATCATGTATTTTGGAACCGAAGATTTAGAAATCAACGTCGAGGGTGAAAACACCATCAAGGTTGATAATTCCAACAAAACTTTCAGAACATATGGTATCGGTTTCTGGCCAGGAAAAAGTTTTAGCGAATTCCTTACCAAAAATTTGACATTTACAGGAAATGGTTCTTTGGACCTGACTAGCGGTATCGGCGAGGTCTCTATGGGTATTGGTGCCAACACCAAAGGAGGTAAAGTTATCTTTGATGGTCCAGATGTCAATGTCGCAGGTGCTGATGACCCATCCACATCTGGCAGTTCCTATGGTCTCAACGAAGACTATTCAAAAACAAGTGTTACCACAGTAATCAAGACTGGCAACATTTCCTTTATCGGTGGTAAAACTGGCACCAGTGTTGGTATCGGATGTAATGTGACTCAAGAAGGCGGAAATCTCATTGCCAAGTCCACCGTCGATACTGGTAATCCATGGCGTCCGTATGGTATCTGGACAGGTTTTGGTGACATGATCTTTAATGGCGGAACTGCCAACATCTCCAGTGTGATGAAATATGGTATCAATTCTGGCAACCTGAAAGTCGGTCCGAACATGAAAGGAATTACCATCACTGGTGGTAAAGGTGCTGTCTATAGCTTAGACAACTATTCCTCCAAGATCGAGGTTGATTCTCTCGCTTGGACAGATATAGAAGGCACTGGTGATCCAACTTATATCCAGGCAAACTCCCATCCTAGCACCTATAATAATACTTATAAAAAATTGAAGATTGGTGGCTTTATCAAGGCCACAGCCACCGGTTACGATGGTGACTATGATGGTCAGGCTCATTCCATCAGCGTTACTACCACTACTCCATCTACTGGTGCCACCATCAAGTATGGTACCTCTGCTGATGCCTGTACGTTAGACACTCCACCAGAATATACCGATGCTGGTACCTACACAACCTATTATCAAATTACCGCTGATGGATATGACACCTTTACCGGTTCTGCCAATGTCACGATCAAGAAAGTGGATTCCGTTTATAGTGCACCTACTGCTGTCAGCGATTTAGTCTATACTGGTGAACCTAAGGCTTTAGTCCATGGAGGTGTTTCCAATCATGGCACCTTCTCTTACAAGCTAAGCAATCAGGATTCTTATTACGCGACTATCCCTGAAATGACGAATCCAGGCACATATACTGTAAACTGGAAATTAGATGGTGATGCAAATCACACCGATGCCCAAAGTGATATTGAAGTCACCATCGATAAGGCTGATTTGTCAAATGTCGCTGTCAAGGTGACAAGTGACGATTTCCTTTGTGATGGCACCATTAAGAAACCAACCCTTTCTACCACAGGTAAAACTGTCACCAACTCTGATCCTGTTTTCACTTACAGCGATACCATAGATGGTACCTATTCAGAAGAAATCCCAGGATTTACTACTGCTGGTACACATACCATCTATTGGAAAGCAAGTGCTGAATATCACAATGATGTCACTGGTTCTGTTACCTTCAATATCAATCCAGCAGTCTATTCCATCACTCCATCCGTTACTTTGACTACCCCTTCTGTCGATTATGATGGCACAGCTAAGACCCCTGTTGTAGAAACAAATGGCGCCACGCCTAACGATGCTGAAATCACCTTCAGTTATGCTACCAAAAAAGATGGCGAATATGCTTCTATGCCATCCTTTACTGAAGCCGGCAAGCATATGGTCTATTGGAAAGCAAGTGCCACAAACTATGAAACCATCACTGGTGAATTTGAATTCACCATCAATAAGATTGCCTCTGCTTACGAAAACGAACCTGCTGCTATTACTGGCTTATCCTATACTGGTGAAAACCAGGACCTTGTCACTAGAGGTTCCACGGCTGATGGTGTTGTGAAATATTCCTTATCCGAATCCGGTCCGTTCACTACTGAAATTCCTCAAGGTAAAGCGGTTGGTGAATATACTATCTTCTACAAGATCGAAGGTGATAATAACCATAACGATAGTATGATCAAGAGTGTCAAAACTGTGATTGCTGCTAACGCCAAGACTGGCTTGATTGACAGCATCAAAAAGGCAGAAGACTTATATAACAACATCAAAGATAACTATCCACAAGTCGCTGATACCTTAAAGGATGCTATTGATGAAGCTACGAGAGTCAGAGATGATGATAACGTCACCAATAAGGAAATTGCTGATGCTACTGACTTATTGGAAAAAGCCTATCAGAAAGCCGAACTTGATTCTCGTGATATCATTAAGGATGAAGAAACAGGTGTCCAGGTCAAGACTAACGACGGTACTGGTATTCCAACTGACGTCAATCTCAAAGTAGAATTGAAAGCCAATATCAAAGCTGAAGAAGCTAGTGTTGAATACTCTAAGATTCAGGAAAAGGTCGGTAATGATTATCAGATCAGCAATGTCTTTGAAATCAAGTTAATCAAGACTGAAAATGGTGTGGAAAGAGAAATCCAGCCTTCTGAAATCAAAGAAGGTATGAGGCTTATCATCACCATGGATCTCCCTGAAGGTTTAAATACCAAAGGTCTCAAACTTCTTCACATCCACAATAATGGTGAAAGTGAATACGTCGATGAATTCACCATTGAAAATGGCAAAGTCACTTTCGAAGTTTCTTCCTTATCCGAAATTGCTTTAGTCACTCCTAAGAATAACTTAAATGTGATAACCATCCTTATCATTGTCATCGCTTCCATTCTTCTTTTACTCACTGGCATCTGGCTATTGATGATGTTTGCCACCAATCAGTGGATCAAAGACGATAAAGACAAAGCAAGAAGAGCCTGCAAGTTCTTCGGTATCAAGAACAAAAAAGATGAATTCGTTGTCTTATCCTTCCCATTCAAGTTTGTCGGTAGAAACGAAGACGAAATCTTCGATAACAAAGAAGACGCTGAGAAGTAATATTTCCAAGTAAATAATGGGTCTATTCAAGGGATAACCTTGAAAAGACCCATTTTCATTGCGATAAAATTTATTTGTTTTCCTGATAGATTCTTACATAATCCACTCTCATCTCTGCAGAGGAAAATGTATCAGGTGGTAAGACAAAACTATCAAAGTGCCCACCGACAGCCAGGTTAAGAAGGATATGGAAGTTCTGGTTAAATGGTGAGGCGTCTTTCTGTACGTAAGCAGCAGTATGCCACTGGCTTTTGTTCACAGTCATAAACTCCACATCATCACAATACCAGGTGATTTTTTCTTCACTCCAGGAAATACCATAGACATGATAATCTTCGATATTGGTATAGTTATTGAGTTTGAAGACGTTATTCGCGGTCAAGTAGGTGTGAGAGTTGTTGTCATTAGCATAATGAAGAGCGCCAGAGGTGACATTGGGAAGTCTTCCTTTGGCTTCCATGATATCAATCTCACCAGAATGCGGCCATCCCTGACTCTCATATTTGGATTCCGGAAGCATCCAGAAGGCCGGCCACATACCTTGAACGGCAGGAAGAGCAATTCTTGCTTCAATCTTTCCATATTTGGTAAAGACCTTACCAGAAGTCGTGATTCTTCCTGAAGTATAGGAATAGCCATTGTTGCTTTCCTTTTTGGCAGTGATGATCAGATTGCCATCCTGAAGGGAGATATTTTCTTTTTTGTAGTATTCCTGTTCCTGGTTTCCCCAACCTGTGATTCCATAACCAGAACCATCACCATACTGGTAATTCCAGTTTGTCTCATCTAAAGATGTAGTGTCAAATTCATCAGACCAAATCAAAGAATAGCCATCGCCAGAGGAAGAATCTTCCTTTGAAAGACTAGAAGAATCCTCGTCAAAAGAAGAATCGCTATTTAGGAAGACTGTACTATTCTTAGCACTTGAACTAGTTTGGCTAGACTGTGGATGAAAACTGATATTTAAGTCACAAGAAGTGGCTAGAAATATCATCGGTAACAATGTTATAAGTTTTTTATTCATAAGCCACTCCTATTTTATCATTTTATAAGGGCTGACAAAACTGCCAGCCCTAGGAACGTTTTTGAAAGCTTAATTAAGCAATTTCAATCAAATCAGGCATAGCACCAGCCTTGATATCCCAGATATGGGAATCCAAGTCTTCATAAGTGTTTGTGCCAGCAGTAGACCAGTCAAGGCCGACATGATAGGAAGACTGATCTTCAACAGGAGAACCCCATTCCCAGACAGAGCCACCGATGACAGTGGAGTTGGTATAGAAGCTCATGACAGAGAACTGCTGAGCGTTCTGAGCGGAAGTGCCAAGAGAACCGCCAGCAGGATAGGCAACATCAGCAAAGATGGTCTTATAGCCAGCTTCATTGCTCTTATCGACATTGACAACAACATTACGATAAGAAGAACCTTCCTTCATGACACCAACCAAAGCGGAGCAGAATGGGAACCACTGATTTTCATCCATCAAGGAAGAACCATCAAAGGTATGAGCAACATCAATCTTGCAGTTTTCTAAAGTTCCACCAAAGTCAGCAGCGATTGTGGCAGTACCCCAACCGGTACCTTCCTGACCGATGACAACACCTTCAAAACCGATATTTGCAATAACCGCACCAGCATCAACGCCACCAAATAAACCGCCAGTAGAATATTTATCAGCAGGATTGCCTTTGACTTCATAATTCTTGATAGAGAAGCCCTGACCATCCAACTTACCAGCAAACTTGTTGCCAGTGTGGAAACCAACACCTTCACCACCTAAATCGATATCAGCAGTCAGATAGTAGTTGCCGCTGACAGTGGATTCGGCGAGAAGTTCAGACTTGAACTGAGCCGCAGAAGAAATCGCAGTCCAGTTGGTATGATCAGCTTTGATGAAGATATCCACCGTATCGGTATAGACTTCTTCGCCAAGGACGAAGGAGACCTGAATGGTATCAGAACCAAAAGAGTTGGCGTTGTAAGTAACAGTATCAGAGGTCTTATTACCAGAGAAGTTACCCTTCTGATATAAAGACTTCCAGCTATAAGTGATTTCACCAGCATAATCCGTAACAACAGCATTAAGAGTCAAGGTGCCATTCTGGGTGACAGTGGTTTCTTCAGCCTTGAGTTCCAAGGTTGGGTTAGAAACAGCAACAACATTGATATCCAAAGTTTCCTTGACGTTTGGATCAGCAACGGAAGAAACGGTTAAGACGGTAGTACCGATTTTTTTACCAGTAACCGTAATGGAAGTGTCGGTCAACTTGATAGATGCAACACTTTCGTCCTCAATTTCAGCATCAAAACCAGAATTCGTTGTATCACGAGAGATACGAACACTGATCTCCGTGGTCTTGCCGACCATTACGGTACCATCACCGGTTAAACGAAGACGAATCTCACTAACAGTGACAGAACTTGGATTGAGATTAGAAGCTGCTTCTTCACCGCAGGATCCTAAAAGCGCAACAGAAGCTAACAAAACAAATAACTTAGATTTTTTCATGGTAATTCTCCTTGTTTATTTGCTCGAGCCATGATGCAAATGATTCGTGTTCGAGCAAAAATATTCTATTAAAACGCTTAGACAAAAAGCCCTCGCATTTCGTAAGGGCTTTCATTTTTTTCGTTGTCGGTAATTTTATATCGTCAACAGACAATAATCAAAATAATATTCTTCCTCGTAGTCTTTAAACTCTAATACATTGAGCCCTTTCAGGAATAAGACACTTCCAAAATCTACACTTTGACTATGGGAAACCGAACTAGAACCTGGAATGAGAATGTTTTCATTGTTCAACACTCTACTATTTAAAGTCATATCAAAGAGATCATCCGCATAACAGTTCTGCAGAGAAACATAAGAGAGCACATTGGTGATGTTGATATAGCGTTCTTCTTCACAATATATATAGTATCTTCCACTGGCACCTTTTTGCTTATGCCTGGTAATCTGTTGATTGCTTGCGTTTTCCTGATAATAGATTTTTTGCTGATTGAGAATACCATTTTCACTTTCCATAATTGCACTACTTTTTTCAGCGCTCAGGCTCGTATTGAACAAAGTGAAATAATCCAAATTATAATTACCAGTACGTGAGACGATTCTTAAGACGCTTTTTCCTTGTGGAATGGTCAACCTTCCAGCATAGACATCTACATAGTTATCATATCCACCAGTATTCATCAGCATCGAATCAGAACTCTCATTGATTTCCATGCCGTTTAAGACAATCGAGATCACATCTTTTAACCATGCCGAAGGGTTATTATAGGAAATATGTAAGGCTAGATAAGTCTGCACTCGTTCAAGACAAGTAAAACGATATTCGATATAGGAATTTGGGTAATTGTAACCGACGATCTTTTTAGAAGGAACATCAGAAGAAACGACACGACAGCCTTGCGTGATGCAGTCTTCTGCTTCATAGATGATTTGCTTATCGCTGTTAGAAATATTGATTTCATTATTCAAGGAAATCGCATCGAGATAGAAACTGCCACCGCGATTCTGAATGGTGATGGTGTTAAGACCTTTTTGTAGACTGATTGTTCCAAAACTCATATCCGTATACTCGGGTGTGAGTTTGCTCATATTATGTCCTTCGAGGGCAACCTCATTGACATAAACAACAATACTAGGAGCAGAATGCGTCTTATCTTTCTTTCTGGAAATCAGATTCAGATCGCTCAAGGCTTCCTCATCGCTATTAATATAATAAGTACTAGAGTCGCCAGGATTGGTAAAGAACACCGCATATTACATAATTCGATCTGCTTCTTCTAAAATAACAGCACCAGAAATATTATTCTGAATCTCAGCCTCATACTCTTGTCTTCTTCCTTTGGAGAGGAAATTCTCCACATGATAATTGATTGCTTTTGAATCATCACTTCTTTTTTGTGGAGGAACCAGGACTAAGTAATCTAACGTATAAGAGTTATCAAAGGAAGTGATAGTGATGGTATTCTTTCCTTCCAGGATATGAATCAAGGAAATGTCATTTTCGATAAAATCAAATTCATTATAAGAAGGCACAACAAAAGAAGAGAGGGTGACATCATAACTATTCACGTTCAATCTAAAAAGATTCTCCGAACGTATGGTGCGATTGGTTCTTGAACTATAAGAAGTAGCAAAAATCAATTTGGCATCTCCCATGCTCTTCGCCTCAAAAGTAAAAGTCAGAGTCGAGCCGGTATTCAAAGAGGAGACCACTTCCTGTTTAGAAGCATGGATATTCTGAGAGACCTTGCAAGAGCCTGCCAAAGATAAAGACTCTGCTTCATAAAGCTGACCACCAGCAGTAGAAGAAAATGTCTTGCTGCTGGTACAATCGACATAATCAGCATAGCTATAGGTTGGATAATCCTTCATCTGCAGCGTTCTGTTTGCGGTAATCAAGACAACCGCCAGACAGGCTAGAGAGGCAGCAAAAGAACCGATACCAGCAAAGATGAGGTAATTCAAATCACGCCTTTTCATGAACTTGCCTCCTTGGTGGTATCAATCATGCAGTCGACCTGGAACATCTGATCAGCAACATAAAAGTGAATCACGCCTTTATACTTCTCCACGATCTTCTTCATGGATTTTGTACCATAACCATGGTTGGAAAAATCATTCTTGCTCGTCATCAAAAAGTCATCTTTTGGCATTTCTTTTCCAAAATAGTTTTCGCTATGGATATAGACGATATCTTCTTTTTTCTTGATGGTCAAAGAGATGAATCTCAAGTTTTCTTCCTCGATGCTGTTTTCATATTCAATCGCATTATCCATCATATTGCCAAAGAGAGAATAAATATCGGTATCATCCATAAAGGATACCGCTAGACCATCTGCCATGACGGTCAGTTGCGTCTTGTTCTTTTGACAGCGAAGAGAGACGCTAGAGAGAATGACATCTAAAACATCATTACCTGTCTGAACCACAGATTGATAGATATCGGCACTATCTTCTAGCTGCCTGATCATCTTATCGGTAAGTTCACCCTGGTTCTTCATATCCTGAATCTGATGCTTGAGATCATGAACACGGATATTAATCATCTCCACAGCTTCTTTTTGCATCTCATAATGTTTTCTGTCATCGTTCCAGCTTTGCTTGATCAAAGCCATTTCTGCTTCCGACTCTCTTTGATTTAAAAGACCATATAACAGGCAAAACATGATAAAAGCATAAAGAATTTCAATGATCAAGATCATCATCAAGTAAGAGTTATTCAGCGAGCGGATATAGATTTCGACTTGTTTCATGCCAAATGTGATTACAATAAAAATCGAAGTGAAGATAGCCAAGGAAGGAAAACTTCTATCCGAAATATTACTGCGATATCGAACAATCAGGAAATGATGAGAAAGATAGAACACTAGGATATAAGTCAAAGAAAGAATCAACAACTCATAACCATAGATAAAATTATCAATTGCACTGCGTACGGCCATGATGATGAGATTTCCAAATCCTTCTGATAAAAACACCGTCAGACTACCAACGATGATACTAAACACAATATATTGCCTCTTGGCTTTATATAGCATCATGCTAGCTAAGAAAATGATGCCAAAATCATATAGGTAGATTCTTAGCATCGAATAATCCTGTCCTGGGTTAGGAATCAAGGTTGTGATATAGCTAGGAAGGACAATTGCAGCAACAGATAATAAAGAAAGCAAAGATAGTTTCAAAAAGAACTTTTGTTTCTTCTCCAACTCGCGACAACAAAAAAGTTGAACTATGGCTAGTTCAATAAAGGCCAGCATGGAGAAAGAAAAGAATTTCAGGAACACAAAAACTAAATCCCCATTTGTGCATTCAACAGCTGCAAGACACCTTTACGTCTGCTTCTTGAGACTGTCACTGCAATCTTTTTCTTGGTTAAATAAACACACTCCTTATCAAAGGAAGTGACTTGCTTGAGGTTGATAATCGTGGAATTGTTACAGCGACAGAACATTTCTCCCGGCAATTCTTTTTCCGCATTGGCTAGAGAACCCCAGACCTCATATTCCTCACTGTCGGTCTTATAAATCAATAAATGATCGGTAATCTGAATATATAAAAGAGTGGAAAGAGAAACCTTCTTTACACCACTGCTGGTTTTTAAAACCAGTTCTTTTTCCTGATTCAGGGAAATCACTCTGGATACCTTCATCATCAAGGAGTAGAAACGATTGTACTGAATTGGCTTAAGGACATAGTCAATCGCATCAACCGAATAACCACGGATTGCATATTGCACCATGTTGGTGACAAAAATCAAAGCAACCCTGGTATCCTTCTCGCGAAGTTTGGTGGCGATATCCATGCCGTTGAGATTTGGCAATTCAATATCCATGAACACCAAATCATATCCTTCACATTCCTCTAGAAATGAAAGGCCTTCAGAATAATGAGTAATAGAGAACTCAACATTGTTCTCTTTACCAAATCTCTCGAGATATTCTTTCAAAGTCTGATATGCTGGCTGTTCATCTTCGACAATTGCTGTTTTGATCATGTGTAGTTACCACTAATATTATACGACTAATTCCATTTAAAGACATTTGTTGTCAAATATCAAGTTTTTAACTTTAAAAGACCAAACACGCAATATTTTTTACCGATTGCGAATTCCATAAAAAGCTGTTTTTTGACTTGCGTTAAAACTATGGTAGCGCTTTTATGAATCCTCTGATCATAAAGCCCTAGAGGTATTAACATGTCCCCAAAGAAAATAATCACATTGACAAGTGTCGCGTTGATTTCTGCTGCTTTTGTCGTGGGCGATGTCTATGCAACACGTTACGCTGATATGATCACCACCTTCTTATGTGGTACAGCTACCAGTACAGCTAGCGAAGAAACCATGGCGGCAAGTGATGAACTCTGCCAGAAAATCGGTCAGGAAGGTATCACCTTATTAAAAAATCAGAACAACACTCTTCCACTGACTGAAAAAGCTTTAGAAGATGGCAAATACACCCAAGCCGATGGCAAAGCCATCAACATCTTTGGCTGGGCTGGCACCAATCAAGGATTCCTTCTTTCTGGTATCGGCTCTGGTGCTTCCACCATCAAAGAAGAAAAGAAAGTCACCCTCTATGACGCCTTCAGAAAACAAGGTTGGAAAGTCAATGAGGACTTAGAAGACTTCTATACCGATTATGATGCTACCGATTATGGCTATACTGCCAATCGTATCAAACTCATTGAACCAGACGCCTCCGACTATAGCGATGAACTCATCTGGGATTGCCAGGATTATTCCGGTATTGCCATGGTGGTCGTCTCCAGAGTCGCTGGTGAAAACGTTGGTGAGGTACCAACAAGACAGACCAAGACCCAAGGTCAGGGTCAGGATGAAAACAGAACCTATCTTGAACTATCTACGCAAGAAGAAGATTTGATCGACCTCTGCATCAAGAACTTTGAAACCGTCATCGTCCTAGTCAACTCCTCTAACCAGATGTGACTAGAAAAACTAAACGAACCGGGCGTAGACGCTGTCTTGAACTGCTCCTTGACAGGACAAAGCGGTGCCATGGCTATTCCTCAGATTCTCATGGG
>OMRU01000003.1 GCA_900313465.1 uncultured Clostridia bacterium | reverse complement strand
CCTTGACGAACAATCTTCCTTTCTTGGTCACTTTGGATTGACCAAGATAGATAAACTTCCCGTGTCCCTTAATCGAGACGCGGTCATTCTCCTTTAGATTATAGGCGTTATTCATCATGCTCATACCATTGATGAAGATTGATTCTGAGGCGATTAAAACCTGGGAATCTCTTCTAGAAAGATGAAACACTTCCGCTAAGACACAATCAAGACGACATGCGGAGACATTGACATTCTTTTCTTCAAATTTCGGTTTGAAAGGACAATCCTTTGGTTTCAGAATCTCTGTTTCCACACTGGTATGTTTGATCTTAATCAGTTCCTCCTTGACCATCGGAATAACCTGATTCAAGACAAAGATATATCCATCCATGCCATCGGTCAGAATATCGCCAAACATTTCTCGTTTGAAACCTAGGTGCATCAATGCACCAAGGTAGTCTCGATGTGTCAGCACATCGGCAAAATGTCGATTGCTCGGATAGACATGAAGAAGAGAAAAAGTTTCCCCTTCTCCTTCTTTGGCTAACAGTTCTTCCTTGGAAAGATAGTAGGGAAGAAAATAGATCAATTTGCGGTCATGATCTTCATGTCCGCCATAAAGAAGATAGTTCACACCACCATATTTTCCACTTAGATGAGAAACATGCTCTTCTTTCAGAATCTGAAAAAAGAGCGCTTGTTCAGAAAGCGATAAGAAGTCGGTATGAGTCAAGTAGGAGGAACTTGCCGCTCTCGAAGACAAGTCTCTGATACGTCCTTTTAAAATATCAATTTCTTCCATTCCAGAAACTATTTTTCATAATCGGTCTGATCATCACTTAAGGATAGACCGGTTTCCACAATATAGCTTTCGCGATATTTCATCAATCTTGAGATGCGGTATAAGGCGATAGTATAAACACCTAAACCTAAGACAAAGTAGATGACAAACAAGAAGTAACGATAATCGAGTTCATAACCAAATAAACCAGGAGCAACGATGAAGTTAAGGGCGTTGAAAAGATAATGGAAGCCAACTGGGATCAAAGCGGAATCGAAATAGATGGCAAGATAGCCACAGGTGAAAGTGACGACAAAATTGACGGCCAATAAGAAGAAAGCCATGTCGACAGCAGTATCGATAAACAAATAGCAACGAATCACGGTAAAGAAGATGCTAGATAAAACCATCGCTTTGAGATTCTTGTATTTGCTGTCTTTTAAAACATCCAGCAAGAAAGAAATCATCACATCCACAAAGATGAAATCTTCGGCGGTGGAGACAAATAGATCCAAGACTAAATCAAGAGCAAATTCACCAGCGTTTTCCATATGAAGAAGAGGACTAGAAAGAACAGGAACGCTCAAAAGGGAAGCAAAACAAGGAAGAAGAAGTGGTAATAGCCAAAGAAACTTCAGTTCTTTAAATGGACGTTCAATCTCAATCTCCAGACGGAGTTTATAAAAGACCACAAAGAAAGCAAAGACGACATAGACAATCAAAGTAAAGAATAACGGAACAAGTTCACGAAAGACATTGACTTCCAGTCCTTCTGGTATCAAAGACTGAATACCCTGAGGAACAAAAGCAAAAATAATATAGTTCAGAATGATATATATACCTATAAATACACAAAGGTAAATGAATTTGTTTTTTGTTTGTCTAGTCATCATAAATCCTTCTCACTGTTGTTTTGAAATTGTTAACTCAACACAAGAAATATTACGGAAAACATTTCTCGGTTTCAAGTTTTTTCAATATTCAAAGAGAAAAGAAAAATGCAACAAGAATTTTTGATTCCATTTTCACTGAAAAAGGAAAGTAGAGGAAATTTATGTTACACATGTAACAATAAATACCACTCAAGGCATCGCAAGTTTTGCTTTGCAACAACTTACTGCATAACAAAAGTTGCTAATGAAAGAAAATAAAATGTAAGGGCTACCAACTAAGCAACCACCGCCCCTACAAAAAGTTGCTTAAACTACTAAAAAAGTCCTAATTTCTCGTACTTTTTATACTTCATTCGATTTGTAAAAAGTATTTCAGTTTGAAATGATTTTTTTGCTTGTGATTATAACCCCTTACATACCATAATAGATGTAGGCGTCAATTTTGCTATACAAAGAAAAACGCAATCGGAGATAGAGGAAATGAAAGTACAAATCTTAGGTATTGAACGACATTCTTCTGTCAATGGACCCGGTGTGCGTTACGTTGTTTTCACCCAAGGCTGTCCTCACGCCTGCCCTGGTTGCCAGAATCCTGATAGCTGGTCAATTCATGGCGGTGTGACCTATGACACAAAGGACATCATCAACGACATTCTTTCCACCAAATACATCGATGGTGTCACCCTCTCAGGCGGTGACCCCCTCTATCAAGCCAAACCGATACTAGAGATTGTCAAAGCCTTAAAGGAAAAGAACATCAACATCTGGTGCTATACCGGATGGACGTACGAGCAACTCGATAGTCTACAAGCGGGCAAGGAAGCCAAGGAAGTTCTCTCTTATCTCGACGTATTGGTCGATGGTCCCTTTGTACAATCCTTACTCAGTCAGGATTGTATCTATCGAGGATCAAGCAATCAAAGATTGATTGATTGTCAAAAGTCCATCAAGGCAAAGCAAGTAGTAGAAGTGACATCGTTTGATTACGGAATTTGACAGAAGAGAGGACACAAATATGGAATTTATCATCAAGCGTGACGGCAAAAAAGTTCAGTTCGAAGCGGAAAAGATTGAAAATGCGATTGCCAAAGCATTTGTTTCCACCAATGAAGTACCAGCCAGAGATGTCTCGGCCATGGCCAGAGCCATCGAACTCATGGTTGTCACTTCCTTAGGAAACAAAGGTATCTATATTCCAACCGTCGAACAGATTCAGGATGAAGTAGAAAATTCTTTGATGAAGTGTGGCTATCAGGCCACCGCCAAAGCTTACATCCTTTATCGTAGCCAGCATGAGAAAGTCAGAGAAATCAAGCAACCGATGCTCGATTATGCAAAACTTGTCGATGGCTATATCGGTACAGAGAAGGACTGGCGAGTCAAAGAAAACTCCACCGTCACTTTATCCTTAGGCGGTTTGATTCTCTCCAACAGCGGTGCTGTCACTGCCAATTATTGGTTAAGTCAGATTTATGATGATGAGATTGCTGAAGCCCATAAGCATTGCTTCTTCCATCTCCATGATTTAAGCATGCTTTCTGGTTATTGCGCTGGTTGGTCCTTAAAGCAACTAATCAAGGAAGGTCTTGGTGGCGTCACTGGCAGAATCACTTCTGCTCCTGCCAATCACTTATCCACCCTTTGCAACCAGATGGTCAACTTCCTTGGTATCATGCAAAACGAATGGGCTGGCGCTCAGGCGTTCTCCTCTTTTGATACCTACCTCGCTCCTTTTGTCAAAGTCGATCATTTAACATATAAAGAAGTCAAACAGAATATTCAGAGTTTCATCTATGGTGTCAACACACCATCAAGATGGGGTACTCAGGCTCCATTTACCAATGTCACCCTCGACTGGACTGTCCCGGATGACATGAAGAACATGCCTGCGCTTGTCGGCGGTAAGGAAATGGACTTCACTTATGGCGATTGTAAGGAAGAGATGGATATGGTCAACAAGGCCTTTATCGAAATCATGATTGAAGGCGATGCCAACGGACGTGGTTTCCAATATCCAATCCCGACTTATTCCATCACCAGAGAATTCGACTGGTCTGATACCGAAAACAACCGTCTGTTATTTGAAATGACCGCCAAATATGGTACGCCATACTTCTCCAACTACATCAACTCCGATATGAAGCCTAGCGATGTCAGAAGTATGTGCTGCCGTTTGCGTCTCGACCTTCGTGAATTAAGAAAGAAAGGTGGCGGATACTTCGGCTCTGGTGAATCCACCGGTAGTATTGGTGTTGTCACTATCAACCTTCCAAGAATCGCCTACTTATCCAACACCAAGGAAGACTTCTACAACCTTCTTGATCGCTATATGGATATCGCTGCTCGTTCCTTGGATACCAAGCGTAAAGTCATCACCAAATTGCTCGAACAGGGTATGTATCCATACACCAAGAGATATCTTGGTTCCTTCGATAATCACTTCTCCACCATCGGTCTTGTCGGTATGGAAGAATGCTTGATCAACGCCAAGTGGAATACAGAGGGTGAACTGACGAGTGAAAGTGGTAGAAAGGTTGCCGAAGAGATTCTCAACCACATGAGAAACAGACTCTCTGACTACCAGGAAAAATATCATTGCTTATTCAACCTTGAAGCGACTCCCGCTGAATCCACCTCTTATCGTTTTGCCAAACACGATGTGGCCGAATTTGCTGATATCAAGACCGCTGCTAAGGATGGTCAGGCTCCATTTTATACCAACTCTTCTCACTTGCCAGTCGGCTATACTTCCGATATCTTCCAGGCTTTGGAAATGGAAGATGACTTACAAGTCTTATACACCTCCGGTACTGTCTTCCACGCCTTCTTAGGTGAAAGAATGCCAAACTGGCAGAATGCAGCAAGTCTTGTTAAGAAGATTGCCTCCAATTTCAAGCTTCCATACTTCACCTTGTCTCCAACTTATTCCGTCTGTCCAGAACACGGCTATATCGCAGGTGAACACTTCCATTGTCCACACTGCGGTAAGGATGCCGAAGTCTATTCCAGAATCACGGGTTACTACCGTCCGGTCAAGAACTGGAATGATGGTAAGACGGCAGAATATAACAGCCGAAAGACCTATGAACCAAATGAACTTCATGGTCGCGAGACACCAGCAAGCGCCATTCATACCACCGTTGGCAAAGGTAATGTTGCTGCTACTCCTGAATTTAAGCCACATACCCATGATCATAGAAGAGTTGTTCTTGTCACTACCAAGACCTGTCCAAACTGCCGCAGCGCCAAGAACTATCTCAACGAAGCCGGTGTTGAATACGATGTCGTCTTAGCCGATGAACCAGAAGGCGCCAATATCGCCAGAAGATACAATATCGTTCAGGCTCCTACTCTTATCGTCCCATCTCAGGATGATGAAAGTGTCACCTTATACGAGAATGTCTCCAACATCAGAGACTACCTCGAAAACAAATAAGATAATTACTATCCTCCTGTAAGCACCACGCGTATTCTCGTGGTGCTTTTTGGTTTGACAGTTCAATTTTTCGAGAAAGGATTGACTTATCCTTCAAGAAAGACTAGACTCTTTGCGGCCTGAATTTATTCAAAGTCCTTCAGGCCGATATCATTACTCGCATGGTACTTTCTAGTAAAGACTGTAGAAGGAGAATGAACAATGATTCTTTTAGCGGATTTAGGGAACAGGTCCCTTTCTTTGTCCATTTATGAAAATCGACAAGAAAAAGCCTCTTTTAAGACATTGTCAGACAAATTCAAAAGCGCCGATGAGTATCAGGAGACACTGAGACAATTTTTACGTCTACAAAATCTCACACCCAAGGATATCGATGGAGCGATTTTAGCGAGTGTCGTTCCCAGCCTTACCAAACGTGTGGAAAAAGCCATCAACACTGTCTTAGACAAAGAATGTCTTCTTTTAGACCGAAAGCTGAAAACGGGATTAGCCATCAGAATGGATAATCCAAGTGAGGTGGGAAGCAATCTCATCTCTGCAGCCATCGGAGCCATCAACGACTATCAAGAAGATTGTCTGATCATCTGTCTGTCGAGCTGTTTAAGTCTGACGTTAGCTACCAAGGACAAGCAATTCCTAGGTGGAAGTCTCTTCCCCGGTATGAGAGAAAGTGTCTCTCATATGTGCGAGACCAACGCCCAACTGATGGAAATTGACCTCGGTAGACCAAACAAGCTGATTGCCAAGTCGACGAAAGAATGCATCAATTCTGGTGTCGTCAAAGGCTACATGCATCTAGTCGACTCACTAGCTGATGAGATGGAACAGGAATTTGGTAAACCATTAAGAAGAATTCTTACTGGACCAGATGCCAACATCTTACAAAGCTTTATGGGTCACAAGTACACCTACAACCCCCACCTCTTGATGGATGGTCTATATGACATCTACATCAAAAACACCTCTCTCAACAAATAAAGGAGCAATTTACAATGAGAAGAAATAATACTGTTTACGCTTTATCTGTCGTCGCCTTGATGATCGCCATCATGTTCATCTTCGGTTTCACTCCACTTGGCACCATTCAGACTTTAGGTCTTTCTATCACCCTCATGGGTATTCCCGTTGCCATCATCGCCTGTCTTTTTGGCCCATGGATGGGTGCTCTTGCCGGCGCCATCTGGGGTACCATCTCTTTAATCCAGGCTTTTGCTGGTATGGATGCCACTGGCACCTTACTCTTATCCGCTGATCCATCCGTCATTCCTGATGCTGTCAAATTTGGTGGTTTAATCGCCATCTGCTATTGCCGTATCTTTGTCGGTTTCCTTACCGGTTTGATCTATGACGCGTTACGTTTGATCGATAAAAAGGGTTATATCGCCCCATTCTTTGCCTCTATGTCCACCGCTATCTTGAACACCGTCTTCTTCATGTCCTTCTTCTGCCTCTTCTTCTATCAGACTGGTACCATTCAGGATTTCTGTCTCTCCGCTGGCCTTCCAACCGAAAATGCCTTCATGTTCGTCGTCGCTCTTGTCGGTGTCAACTTCTTTGCTGAATTTGGTACCAATGCCGTTATCGGCGGTGCTGCCAGTCTTGGTCTTACTAAGGCTGCCGAACACATGTCCATCTCCTCTATCTTCCCTCACTTCTGGACTAAGCCAGTTGTCGCTTCCGTCGAAGACTAATCGATAAATCAATCCCGAACCACGCGTTCGGGATTTTCTTTTTTTGCCTTCTTCCTATTTACAATGAATTGTAAATAAACCTATTTTTGTTAGACAAATGTGTTATAATCTTTTCCGAAGGAGGCTTACCAATGAAAAAATACAAATCATTCCCCATTGCCATTTCATCATTGTTACTATTCGGCTGTGTTAACAACCCTTCCTCGACAAGCACATCCACTAACAATAACAGCGGTTTTGAAGTCTCTTCTACAAGCCAGACGACAAATAGTAGTTCTTCTTGCACTCTAATCACCCCTGATTTAGTCAAAGAAAAACTGAAAGCATCCATCGATGCTGCCAATAAAAAAGAAGCCGTCGAATTACTCAGCACGAATTTCACTGTAGATTTAGATTCCAGTTCTACCAGAACACATACCTACTATACTCCAGAAAACGAAATCGATACCACCCAAGGCAATAACGGCAAAATCACCAAGAATGCCACCTTGACCACCAAGGTCAATCAAGGCACTTTTTCGGCTGCTGCTGATCACCTTCAGGGTGAAACCAAAAATGACTTTTTAGCCAGTTTGAGAGTATCTTCTGATTATGAAGTCGACTATAAGAGTTTTGATAGTTCAGTCAATAAGACCTACAGCGGTGACAAGGCTACCTTCTCCTGCTACGTCGAAGAAAGTGCCATGTACATCGATTTTGATGATGAAGTCGTCCGTTCCTCTATCATTGATTATCTCAACGATTTTGGCGGTATGAACCTCAATCCATTGATGGTTCCTAAGTATATCAAGATGGAAAACGTCTTATCGAGTTCCACTCCATGGCCACTATCTGTTATTGATTCTCAGATGGTTGATGATGACTTAACAGATCTCTTTGATGACTATGATAGTCTTCCCTCTTCTGCTAAAAGTGCAATTTCCTTCACCCAGGATGAAGAAAACTGTCACATCAATATCAACATCAACAAAGTCATTCTTGCCACTTTGCCTTTACTCTATCAGTCAATCGCCACCAACAAATTAGATCCAGAAAGTGATACCTACGAAGAAGAAAAGCAGAAAATCAAGAACAACGTCACCAAGATGAATGCCATCATTAATAAAACCACGGTAAACGCCTTAAAATGTGACTTTGCCTTCAATGATAACGGCTATAGCTATATCGCTTATGAGATTGATCTTGTTGTCCAAGACTACACTTTCGAAACAGGTACAACCATGAATGCTGATAACAGTTATAGAAAAGAAGAAATCACCATTGACCAACTTTCCTGGAAGACAAGTGGTGTTGGTAATCTGCTCTACAATGATGAAGTTACCCTCTTAAGACATCCAGATAACCCCTATGCATCCTTCGACATGGAGCAGCTTCTGAATCCATCGAAATAACCAAGCCGACATTTCGTCGGCTTTTCTCTTGCAAAAGAATATACAAAGAGACTTCGATAAGATAAAATATTGTCGATTGAAGGTAACAAAACATATGAAAACAATTTATTTAGCAGCCGGTTGCTTTTGGGGAAGCCAGGCTTTCTATGATCGCATGACTGGTGTTGTCTCAACCGAAGTCGGATATGCCAATGGCAACACAGCAAATCCACGATACGAAGATTTAAAACATGGTCAGGCCACCCATGCTGAGACCGTCAAGATCACATACGATGAACATCTTATCTCTCTTGAGAAACTCTTAGATTACTATATGATCATCGTCGATCCATACAGTGTCAATCGCCAGGGTGAGGATGTCGGTATTCAGTATCGCACCGGTATCTTCTATGACGATGATGAAGATGAAGATTATCTTAAAGAATATCTAAACCGAAGAGAAAAAGAACTCAACCAGGGCAAGTTTGCTATCATCCTTGAACCATTAAAGAACTTCTATCCTGCCGAAGAATACCATCAGAAATATTTGGCCAAGAATCCACATGGCTATTGCCATGTCGATCTCAATTTAGTCAAGAAAGAAGACAGAAAAGCATGATCATCAGTTTTGGAGAAATCCTCTTAGATACATTTGAAAACACCAATACCGAAAAAACGACATCCTTTGTTGGCGGTGCCCCATTTAATGTTTGCTATCAAGCAAATCGATTAGGTAACCACACTCTTTTTGTCGGCAATATCGGTAAAGATGAGGCTGGCAAGAAAATTCTTCGTTTCTTTAACGAGCAAAACCTTGATACGAGAGGCCTTCACATCTGCAAAGATAAGAAGACCTTGATCAGCAAAGTCGTCTTACATGGAAGTGAACGCTCCTTCACCTTTGAAAAAGAAAACACTCCTGAAAATGATTTTCTCGATGATGCGTTAGATCTGATCATGGAGGGTGATGTCATCCATGTCGGCTCGTTCATTTTAAATGACAACAAGGGTAGAGATTACCTAAGACAGATCATCACCTTTGCTAAGGCACAAAACAAGATTCTCTCCTTTGATATCAACTATCGTGAAGATATGTGGTCTGACTTTACTGTTGCAAAAAAAGCTTATGAAGAATTCTATCCTCAGTTTGATATTGTGAAATTCTCCAAAGATGAATTATTGAAATTCACTGCCGAGGAAGATATTGAAAAAGCTCTGACCAAATTAAAAGAAGGACCAAAGCTTTATCTTGTTACACTCGGTAAAGAAGGCTCTCTTGCCTACCACAACAAACGCATCACCCGTTGTAAGAGTGTGAAAGTCAATTGTGTGGATACCACCGGAGCAGGCGATGCTTTCATGGGCGCCTTCTTATCCAATGTAGATTCCTTAGGTCTTAGAGAAATGCTCTTTATTCCTTCCTTGATGATGTCCAATCTGAAGTTTGCCAATATCGCCGGAGCCTTAGCCACCACCAAGCGTGGAGCCCTCTCCAGCATGCCTAGCTACAAAGAAGTCAATGCGCTATTGGAAAAACAAACATTTCGCTAAATAAAATTTGGGTTGCCTTACTGGCAACCCATTATTTTATTCACCTTTATCTTCGCATTCACATTCACAATCATCACCACAGCAGCATTCGCCTTCATGATGATGGTGATGACCACAGCAATGACCCTCTTCATGGTGGTGATGACCACAACACTCACCATCGTGGTGATGGTGATGTGGGAATTCCACAACGATTTCATCGCCCTGAGCGTCAAAGATAGTATCTTCAAGAGCAAAATCTTCTGCTTCATCGATAGCAACTGAAATAGAGTCCATCTCAACAATTCTTCTATCAGCACATTCTTCCTTGGAAAGAAGATCTAACTGTAACATTCCCTCTTCCGTTTCATTAAAGATAACTCTGACGGATAAAACATCTAAGTTGTTATCCTTCATCATCTGTTTGATCAAAGCCTGAGCTTCTGGTGTAAATTTCATATTTCCTATACCTCAAAAATAACATATCAAGTATACCTTAAATGAAAAGGTGTAGCAAACATTACGCTTTCCCTATAGAGCAAATGAAACATTCTTTCTTTTTTCTCTGAGAAGTTTAAAGCCTTAAAACATAAATTTTAAAAGAAAAACCTCTTATGGCTTGTGCCATAAGAGGGAAAATATCAAGAATCAGAATTATTCAGCAGCCTTGGTTTCTTTCTTACCAAAGAAGAACATCCAGCAAAAGGCAGCTAAGACAGCACCGATGAATGGGCCAACGACACAAGCAAACATCGCTAAGAAGGCATTACCGGCATCAGCACCACCAAATAAGGAACAGATCAGAGCAGAGAAGGCTCTGGCTGGGTTAACAGAAACACCAGTGAGATTGAAACCTAAGAAGTGAACACCAGTCAAGACAATACCGATAAGAAGACCAGCGATATTAGATAACTTTTCTTCACAGGTGAAGCCAAAGATGGCAAAGATAAATAAGAACGTCAAAACGATTTCAATTGACATACCGACTAAAGCAGTAGCGAAGGTGATTTCATATTCACCCATGATCAAAGCCACGTTAGTCAAACTATTAGCACCAGTAGCCTTATAGCCCCAGAAGAATAAGCCTAAGAGCAAGGAGCCAACCATAGCACCAGCAAACTGAGCAAGAACATAGAACAAGAAGTCCTTCCAGCTCAATTTACCAGAGACAGCCATCGCAAGAGAGACAGCTGGGTTAGCATGACCACCAGAGATTCTACCGACGGTATAAGCTAAGATGACAATAGAGATACCGAAGGCAAGACAAGTGGCAACAATGTCACCGCCAGAAGAAACGGCGGTACCACAACCCACGACAACCAAAATAAAGGTAGCAACAAATTCGGCAAGATATTTTTTGATAGAATCAACCATAAAGATTCCTCCTTTGCGATAATTATAGCACCATTGAAACCATAATAAACTTACTGATGTGATAGAATTAAAGTGTTGAAACAAATCATCTATAAATGGAAAGGAGAACAATATGAATAAGGAAAGCAAATATCAGAACATTGTCAAAACAATCGAATACAGCCTCAAGGTGAACAAGAACATTCGTTACCTGACTTTGATGTGTGAAATCATCAATCTCTACAAAGAAAACTTTGATTATATGCATTGGGTTGGTTTCTATCTTGAGGATAAAGATAAAAATCTTCTCTATCTTGGTCCCTATATTGGAAACGACGCCTGTGAAGAAATTCCTTTCTCTAGAGGGGTCTGTGGAAAAGCCTATACCAATAAAGAAACCCAGCTCGTTGAGGATGTCCACCAACTACCATATCACATCGCCTGCTCCTCAACGACCAACAGCGAAATCGTCGCCCCTGTCATGGAAAACGATCATTGCTTAGCCGTGTTTGATATCGACAGCGATAACCATGCTGCGTTTGATGAAATCGATAAGAAGTACACAGAAAAGATCTGTCAACTTCTCGCTTCACAGCATTCTATCTTCTCTCAGCTTTGATTTCTAGTTTGACTCCTCTGCTTTATGGCAGAGGAGTTTTTGGTTTCTAGCAACAAATATGCTGACTAATAAGCAAGTTTGGTTTTTTGGAACAAAAATATTGCTTCTACATTTGTTATATTACAACAAGTACTATGAAGGAGCACAAAAAACAAATCATGAAGACCAAAAAACTATTATTAGTCAGCATCTGCAGTTTATTCCTAGTCGGTTGCGGAGAACAGACCTCCAGCGTTTTATCTCAAGCGAGTTCCGATTCCTCAGTAACGGAAACAAGTCAGACTTCCATTGATAGCGTACTAGAAGCAAGTTCCCTCTTGCCATCCTCTATCGTCCAAGAGGATTCCAGTATTGCTTCTTCTACCAAAGAAGAAGAGGAAAAGACCATCATCCTCACCAAAGCCTATCCAGGATTACTTGATAATTCTAATGGTAACATCAACGTCGGTGACGACGGTTATAAAATGAACAACGTCTTTACTATGATGAAAGGCACCACCATCGACTTCGGTTCTAAAAAGACCATCAGTTATGATGGTACAGATTTCTCTTCTGAAGGTCGTTTCAAACTCAATGGTGCTGGTTCCACCAGTTCCAAGTCTATCAAGATCACCGCGACAAGTGCCGGTAAACTTCGTTTCTGTTGTCAGAGTGCAAGCGGTAGTGATTCTAGTAGAACCTGGAGTATATCTAAAGCCGGTGAAGACCCTATCTTTACCTCTGAAGATGGTGTATCTGCTACCACTCCAGATTATTTTGAATTCAATATCCCTGAAGCAGGTGAATACTATCTTTATTCCTCCGTCAATGGTATCAACATCTATTACCTTGACTTCACCCAGGAATTAGCCTTAGGCAAAGAAACCGGTTTTGAAATCAATTCCGATAACATGCAGAAAGATTATCTCATCGGTGATGATATCTCCCTTGCTAATCTTCTTGCTAACGCCGTTTATTCCTCTGGCGCCAGAATGGAAATCAAACCTGCTGATTTAGAAATCGATACAAGCGCCTATAACAAAGCTAGTGCTGGCGAATACCAGATTGGCATTTCCTATAAGACCTATGCCAAACAGTTTGTCACAGTCAAGGTCCATGCCGTCAAAGCGATCAAATCCTATTATGAACACATCCAGAAGTCTTCTGGTTCAAAAGCCGATGCCATCTTAAGAACACCAACCATATACCGCGTCAATGATGCCATCTCTAGTGAAAACATCATCGTCAAGGCTGTTACGGATGATAACAAGGAGATGAATATCACCTCCAGAGCTACCATCACCCTTCCTGATATGACATCAGCCGGTAAGAAGTCTATCGGTGTCAAGTATAGCAATAATAACGTGGAACACACCGCTGACATCTCTATTACTGTCTTAGACCTCACTTTGTCCTTGGATGACAAAGAGGAATACAATCTTGCCGTCTCGAAAGAAGTCACTTCCGAGGGTGAATTAATCAATAACGTTCCAACCTTCTCCAGCATTCAGAAAGCTCATGACTTCTATAAGAGTTTAAAGGCGAGTAACGCTTCTATCACCAACAGAATGAACATTCATCTTGGTGAAGAAACTTATGAGGAAAAAGTCTATATTGAAATTCCAAATGTCACTTTGATCGGTTCATTAAATGAAGCTAATCATCCAAATACAACCATCGCTTATTCGCTTCACGCTGATAGTGTAGATGCCAGTGGAAATGCCTGGTCTACTTATGGTTCTTCCACGCTTTCCGTCAACAAGAACGCAACTGGCTTTAAGGCCGAAAACTTAACCATCAAGAACACTGCCTTTAATACCATGGATGAATATAACAACTGCAATTCTGGTAACAAGCAGGCTGTTGCCGCCGTATTGGATTGTGACGCTACCTTTGACAACTGCTACTTCTATGGTTTCCAGGATACCTTATATGCCAGACTTGGCCATCAGGTCTACAATGATTGCTATATCCAGGGTATGACCGACTTCATCTTCGGTGAAGATGTCGAAGCCATATTCAATGGTGGTACAATTCATTGCTTAAACAGAAACAGCACCACCAATGGTGGTTATATCTGTGCACCTAAACCATCCAGCGACACTTCTGTTCAAGTCGGCTTCTTCTTCAATAACATGACCATCACGGCCGAAGAAGGTGTTACTCAAGGCACGGTTTCCTTAGCTAGACCTTGGGGTAAGTTTGCTAGAGTCACTTATGCCAACTGCACCATGCCTGATGCCATTTCCAAGAAAGCCTATGGCGATACTTCCGATAAGAAGAATCCGAGATTTGATCAGATGAGTGGAAACCTTCCTACCAATGCTCATTTTGCCGAATATAACAATACCGGTGATGGTGCTATCAAGACTGCTGTTAGTGGTGGAAGCATCCTCACAGAAACAGAATATCAGGCCCTTGTCACTTTAGTACAAAATCTATAATCATTAAGAAACATGTCAAAATTCGATTGACATGTTTCTTTTTTTTATGTTTTTCTTATATAATCATAAACATAATCGAAAGAAAGGATATTATATGAGCGAAAAACAAATTGTCAAAACTCTTAAAGCAATCAGTGGTGTGTTGTTTTCTCTTAGTGCCATCTTCTTTTTTGTCATGTGCCTTCAGACTTTGTTACAGAGCTGGGCCAACTTAAATGCCGCTACGATTATTGCCCGCATTCTCATTTTGTTAGTTGAAGTCGTTACGACCACCGCCCTATGTCTATTCTCTCTTTCCTGTATTACCTCTTATGTTCGTGAAGTCAGATTTGAAAAAGCCCCTCTATATATTGTCGGTGTGTTATTCGTCAGCTATTTCCTGAGATATTTCCTGTTACATGTCTTCTTAGGTCGTTGGACTAACGCCTGGTCATGGATTTATGTCATCATCACCTTACTCGATGTGGTGTTGATCATCCTTGTCTTATTTACGGATATCCTGAAAGAAAAAGGTGAATTTTTCGCCTATCTGGCTCTAGTCATCACTATCATCACATTCTTAATCAACAACACCGATATTGAATTGATCAACGAAGTCTTCATTCTCTTGGCCGGTCTTGTCTTATTGGTCATGAACAGATTCCCACTTTTAAAACAGACTGTTTTAGAAACGAATGAGAATAAAGC
>OMRU01000103.1 GCA_900313465.1 uncultured Clostridia bacterium | reverse complement strand
TTTGGGTGAGATAGCGAAGGGCGATCTGAGCCGGTGTCTTATGATATTTCTTGACTAAC
This sequence comes from uncultured Clostridia bacterium, assembly GCA_900313465.1. GTDB lineage: Bacteria > Bacillota_I > Bacilli_A > RFN20 > CAG-288 > Enterosoma. Next base: position 4,190 of record OMRU01000103.1, on the reverse strand, counting down.
GTCTGAACAGCTTCTTCGTTAAACATGTCATTAGCTCTATTTTGACCAAGTGGAGCATAGGCTTCTTGAACAACAGCATATTTTTCAAGGATAGGCTGGATGGCACTCTGTTGGCCATATAAATGCGTTTCTAATTGATTGATGACGGGAACAACATTATTATAGTGAATCAAGTCAGATAACTGGTTAGCCCAGAAATTGGATACGCCAATCGCCTTGATGATACCGCGATGATAATAATCCTCAAGAACTCGATACGCGGCATAATAATTTCCAAAGGGCCAGTGCAGAAGGACCAAATCAAGATAGTCGGTCTGTAAGTTCTTCAATGACTGTTCAATGGAGGCAATGCAAGTTTCTGTTTCATAGTTGATGAAATTGATCTTGGTAGTCAAAAAGATTTCTTTACGGTCTACATTAGACTCCTTGATGGCCTTTCCGATATAGGCTTCGTTTTCATATCCCTGAGCAGTATCGATAAGGCGATATCCGTGTTTGAGGGCTAATTTGACCTGGTTGATACATTCTTGAGGATCTCTTACCTGATAGGTACCTAAGCCAAGAATTGGCATCTCTAAACCATTATTCAGTTTCTTATATTCCATATTTGTAACTCCTAATTGGTATTATATGAAAAGGGGCCATATATTGCAATGTGCTTGCTTTACAAAGATAAGAGAGAAAAGAAACCATTTTCATAAGCGTAATACTACCACTTTTGACTTGATATTTTTATAATAGTCGCGCATGAAAAATTTACTCAATCTACAGCTAGATATGACTAGCGGTTCTATCGCCAAGAAAACACTGATTTTTGCTCTTCCTGTCCTTCTTAGTGGATGGCTTCAGCTTTTATATAGCGCCATGGATTTGATCGTCTGTGGCAACTTTGGAAGTCCTTATTCCGTTGGGGCAATCACGGCTACATCAAGTCTTACTTATCTCATTGTCTCTTTGTTCATGGGCTTTTCTGTTGGGGCAAATGTCCTGATTGCTCAAGCCTTTGGTGCCAAAAATAAAGAAAGAGCCAATAAGATCATCGGGGCCACTTATGCCTTAGGTCTTGTTTCTAGTATCATCCTTCTTGTTGTCGGGGTAACTTGTTCAAGATATTTCTTATTATGGATGGGTACACCAAGTGATATCATCGATTTATCCACCACCTACATGACCATCTATTTTATCGGCATTCCCTTTACCATTTTATATAACTTTGGTGCTGCCTTACTTAGAGGACTAGGTGATACCACTAAACCATTCTTCTTTTTATTATTTGCTGGTATTATCAATGTCGGATTGAATTTCTTATTTGTCATCACCTTCAAGATGGATGTTGCCGGTGTTGCTACTACCACCGTCATCTCTCAGTTTATCTCCGCCTTCCTTGTCACTTACACTTTATTTAGAAACAAGAAGTCTTTTGCAAATTTACAACTCAAGAACATCCGTTTTTATAAAAATGAAACTCTTCGTATCATCATGATTGGTATTCCGGCAGGGTTACAATCCGCCCTGTTTTCCTTATCCAACGTCATCATCCAATCGAGTATCAATTCCTTTGGTCCAATGGCAGTCTCTGGTGCCGGTGCACAAAGTTCAATTGAAAGTTTCTTAGCCACTGGCGTTGATGCTTTTGCCCAGGCTGGTGTTGCCTTTGTCGGGGCTAACTATGGTGCTATGGATGAAAAGAGAATCAAGGTTTCTATCTTCTATTCTTCTCTGTATGGCGCTATATTTGCGATTGTGGCTGGTTTATTATGTTTCTTCTTTGCTGAGCCTTTATTAAGGCTTTATATCAGTGATCCTGAAGCGATTAGTTATGGTGTGGAAAAGATGAACATCGTCGAGACCACATATATCATCTATGCCTTTGTCTGCACCATCTCTAGTGCGATCAGAGGTCTAGGATATTCTTTTACCCCAATGGTGGTTTCTCTTCTTGGAATCTGTGGTGTAAGAATCTTATATATCTTTACTTTGTTCCCTCTTGAGATGTTCCATTCTATGTTTGGTTTATATATCGCTTATCCGATCTCTTGGCTAGCGGCTTTATTAGTCCATATTCCTTGTCTTATCATCATTTCAAAAAAAGTTTTCGCCAAAATCAAAAAAAGCCAGAGAAACAAGTTCTCTAGCCTAAGTCTTAATAAAGAATATCAAGTAGTTCTAAGGGAGTCTTGACCAGGTAATCTGGTTGAGGCTTTTTGATTTCTTCTAGATTGCCATATCCATAGCTGACAGCAATCGTCTTAAGATGGTTATTTTTTCCACCGATGATATCAAGAGAAGTATCGCCAATCATATAGACTTCTTCAGCATAGGGAGTATGATCTAATACCCTTTTGATCAATGTTGTTTTATCTGGTTTTTCATCGCCAATTCCCCCATAGATATCCTTAAAATAGATATCAAGATGAAAATGGCTAGCGATATCTCTTGCTAGTTCTTCCTTCTTGAACGTAGCGATATATAAGAGGTTATCTTTCGATAGTCTTTGAATGACTTCAAGCATACCTGGATAGATACTGGCATCATATTTTCCACCCATATGGTAAAACTTTCGATAGACTTCAATGGCTTGACTAGCTTCCTCTTCTTTTAAACCGCATTTCATAAACCCGGTCTTTAACGGCGGACCGACAAAGAAATCAAGTTCTTCAAACGGTTTTTCGGGATAGCCAAAATAGGCTAACGTCTTATTGGCGCAGGATTTGATTCCTCTTCCGGAATCATAGATGGTACCATCAGCATCAAACAATATTTTTTTCATGGTGTAAGTATAGCATATTCCTTAATTAACAATTAAAGAAAAGCCTTCTAAAGCAAAATCTCCTGACCGAAGTCAGGAGATGATTTTACTTGGCTGGAGTAGAAATAGCGCCAGCATCAACGACTTTCTTCTTGAAGACGATTTCCGATTTACGGACAAAGACATCAACTAAGAAGAGACCAACAGAGATCAACAAGAAGACCATCATCGTGGAGATGTAGGTAGACTGGCTAGTCTCATCAGTAGAGACGGAATAGTTGACTTCATTTTGCGAATAGGTGCCATTGTTGGCTGCCTTAGACATAGCGTATAAGACATTGTTGGCATCGTTATTGAAGACATCATATTCCTTGGAATAATCGAAGTAGAGTGGTGTTTCCACTTCATCGATTGGCTCTTCATTATCCTTGATGGAAATGACGCCATCCGTATTCGTCCACTGATTATCGGTGTAGTATTCAAGCTTGATGTTATATTTTGCACCCTGAACACCAGTGGCAATCTCACCAGAGTAGTAAGCACCATCAAAGGCGAGATAGAGTGGTTCACGAGCAACACCGATTTGATCCTTTAATGGATCTTCATCAGCTTTGACACCATCTGTACCAAGATAAGTAGCAGTAGCTTTGACAATACCCTTGACATCACCATTGTTTGGAGAGGCCTTCAAGCTGGAAGTGACACCATTGTTGACGTAGTTGAGCGTCAAAATGTGGTCAGCATTTCTTTCAGGAAGAGTATTATAAGCGGCATTCTGAAGAAGTTTCTTACCGTTGTCGTTCATGAAGGAAGTCGTCCAATCACCATAGATATCAGAGGTGAAGGAAGCAACCTTACCGTTGCCATAATTCCAATAGGCGTATAGCGGAATTGGAATGATGGTACTTGTACCACTATCATCATCTGAGACGTGCGTGTAGTTGATATATAGGACCGTATTGGCTGCCAGTTTCGTTCGACAGTAATATAGACCATAAATATCATTCAAAGAACCGACATTATCTAAGACAGCATCGTTCTTGTTCTTGAAGGAATACTGAATTTCGAAAGATTCGCCGATTTCTGGTTCGACCTTGGTGAGGTTGATCTCATTGACGATCATTTCTCTCATGGCAGCACCTAAGGCAGTAGCGGATTTGACATATTTGTACATACCGCCGCCGACAGTAGCAAGCTTCTTGAGCAAGGCAACAGCCGTGCTATCGGTGTTTTCAATGTTGATGAAGGATGTCGTGATACCCTGGTTAGATAAGGATAAGACAATCTTTCTGAGTTCACTTTCACTATCGAAAGGTTCACCATCAGAAAGGGTGACGATATACTTGTAGTCGCCTTCGAAGTTGGCTAACTGCTTACCACATTCTTTTAAGGCTGGACCCATGACGGTACCACCTTCAGTTGTCAGTTTCTTGATGTTCTT
>OMRU01000135.1 GCA_900313465.1 uncultured Clostridia bacterium | reverse complement strand
TATGCTTGCCTTAAAAGGTGAGTACATGAAGAAAATCTATAATCTTCTTACCGATTGCTTTGGTGTTCCACCAACTAAATTCGATTATGAATATGTCGATGTCGATAACAACTATCACATCCTTAAGGATATGACTCCAAAGCAGTTCTTTGAAGAATATGTCGGCGCTGAAATCGATGAATATGTCTCTATCATCCATGGTCCAACTAAGGATAAGGAATATTATCAGACTTACAATGTTGAACTTGTTGGTAATGTCATCGACGCTAAGCCGATCACTCATCTCAACTTACCTCTTGAAAGAATTGAAGAACTCATCATCAAGCAGTTAGAAAATGGTGATGTGGTCTGGTTTGGTAGCGATGTCTCCTATTATGGCGATAGAGCAAACGGCTCTTGGAATGATTCCGCCTTTGATTATGAGACTCCTTTTGCTCTCGACTTCAAGTTTGATAAGGCCGATATGCTCGACTTTTATAACTCCGCCATGAATCACGCCATGGTCATCACGGGTGTTGATTTAGTCGATGGTAAACCAACTAGATGGAAGATTGAAAATTCCTGGGGTGATGATATCGGTAAGAAAGGCTATTTTGTCATCACTGAGAACTGGTTTAAGTATTTTGTCTACCAGGCTGCCATCAAGAGCAAATATCTCAACAAAGAAGAACTTGACGCCTTAAAGAAGACGCCAGTCTTACTTGCTCCTTGGGATCCATTTGGTACTTTAGCAGATTAATTTATATTCAAGGCTGTTTTTTCTATTTAAAAACAGCCTTTTATGTTATACTTCTTTTATGCAAAACTTTCATTATGGTAATGAACCTGAATTTCCCGGTTCCAACGCAAAATTAGACTATCTAGACGATAAACCACTTGTTACCTTCACTTTTATTCCGCTGATCTTCTTTGGTTTCTTCTTTGCTATTTTCTTCTTCATCTTCTTCTCGATGTTGAATCAATTCCCCGGATATGGATTTAGTCCTTTAACCCTTCTTCCGTTCTTCCTTGTTGGTGGATTTATCCTTATCTTCGCTGTCGCCATGATCATTCGCCTCATCAAATCTCAAAAGGAGTATATCGCATTTGATGCAAGAAGAATGGTCTTGACCTACACGAGAGGAAAGAATGTACAGACTTATCATCTTGATGAATCTTATCTTGTCGATTTAGATATGTTTTATACCCACTCTACTTATAACCACCATCCAAATCGCACTTGTCAAATTCTCTTTGTCTTAAAAAGAGGTAGTCAACTTCTTATCAAGCATGATATCCATGTCAAGATGCCTTCTTTCTCCTTAGGCTTGTCTCTTCCTATTGATCCTTATGAAAACTGTTACGCCTCTTGGAAACACATCTTTGAAAGTCATGGTATCAGAGTAAACACTCCCTCTTCTCCAACTGATAAGGCCTATAAAGAAACAGAAAACTATTCGGAAACAAATTCCAATCAGGAGCATCATTCTTATTCTTCTAGCTATTCCACTTCTTATCAGATGAAGGAGGATGCAGATTATGTTCGTTCCCATTTTAAGAAGACGTCTCTTATCTATTTTGCCATCCTTACTCTAGTCATGATCGCTCTTGCTTTGACTTTATACTTCACCACCATCTTTAATCAACCGTTAGAAAGTATTCCTATGGTTCAATTGATTCTTAGTATTATCATCATCGCTATCAATGTCATTGTCCCAATCTGCTTTGGTATCTATATCTTAAAGAAGATTACCAGATATAACCGTATGTCAGATTCTGAATTGCTACAAACTGAGATGGCAAAAAGAGTTCTTGCCAAAAAGAAATAAATTCCTAATGAACAATCAAAAAACGGAGGTCACCCTCCGTTTTTTTAGAATTCGTCATCATCATAATACGTATCTAGACCTGAATCATCATTCTCATAAATAAGACTTTCAAAGCCTGGGAAGGAGAAATCGTCTTCATCATCCTTATCTTCCTTGTTGAATTCAGGTAAAGAATAGGCATAACCATTCTGATCAAGAGAATAATTGGTTTCCTCATCAATCCATTCCCAGTCACCAGAAATGATATTAAACTTCCATTTGAATGCCATAGATATTTCTTATAGCCTATAAATCGACTTTTTCAAATCTCTTTGCGCCAAGAAGATAACCTAATAAAGATAGAACAACAAAAAGAATCATACCAATAGCTAATGTGATAAACTGAACCATCAAACCAAGAGGAGAATAATCTCTCATGACGTCAACAAGAACAATCAAGACTGTACCGATACCAAGAACAAAAGTCGAAGCAAAGATAGAAATCAGACTTGGAGCAGATAATCTCTTATAAGGATTCTTGTAATACATGGAGATCATGATAAAGTTCATCACACCAAAGGCAAAGAAAGCAAAACCAAGAAGAGAGATCGTCGGTTGTGTCTTGATATAATAGTCAGACTCAGAAGCGTCAGGAATTATTGGATAGAGTGCTCTGATAATACCACCTGCTGTAGCTAAAAGGATGACCGCTAACTCTACCACCATGATAAACAGCGTCTTTCCTTTCACGATGTCCGTCTTCTTAACCGGAAGAAGGCTAGTATATTCGATATCCTTATTGGCTAAGCCTCTTGGGAAAAGCGTCATGACGCCGCTAAGCGGATAAATAAAGGAAATTGCCGGTGGCCAGGAAGGAATCAAGATAAACAAAGCAAATAAAGAAAAGATGACAATCTGAGCATTGGTACAGAGAAGGATTTCTTTTTTTAATAGATTCTTCATTCTCCTTTCCCCCTTTCAAAAGCGACCATGATTTCTTCTAATGTCGCTTTTCTTACTTCGACTTGGTTATTTTCCAGTTCTATCTTATCTTCAACTGGTAAGATACCCTCAAATTTACCTAAGCGGTCACGATAGAACAAGAATCTTTCTTTATATGGTTCAAGAATACTGCTTTCTCCTTGATAGTGGAGATAAGCACCTTCAAAGGATGTGACATCCTGAGAAGCGATAATCTGTCCCTTTCTGATATAAATGATTTCATCAGCACATTTCTCTAAATCGGAAATGACATGAGTAGAAAAGAGTATTGCGTGCTCTTTATCGCTGACAAGATTGATAAAGATATCGAGCAATTCATCTCTTGAGACCGGATCAAGACCAGAAGTCGGTTCATCAAGAAGAAGAATCTTAGCCCCTCTTGATAAGGCTAAAGCAAGACCATATTTGACCTTCATACCACTGGATAAGGCTTTGATCTGCTTCTTCTCATCAATGTTGAATTCATGAAGGAATTGATGATATAACCCTTCATTCCAATCCGGATAGAACGTCTTGGTGACATTGGTCAAGTCTTTAACTGTCTTGGTAGGATAATAATTCATCTCCCCAATCAGCATGGCGACATCCTGTTTGTATTTCATTTCATCCTCAAGGATAGGTTTACCATCATAAAGAATTTCGCCGCTAGTCGGTTTGATCAGATTGTAGATACTTTTTAACGTGGTCGTCTTACTGGTTTTACTTCAAAACTGACATCTTTTAAATCAAAAGAATCATAATGTTTATATAGATTTCTGATTTCAAGTGTTCCCATATGTGCTCCTTTCTAACGTCACAATGTATTCTTATTTCATTGTTAACAAAACTATAATACAATTTAATTCAAGGAAATTCAAGAAGATTTTATTTTAATCATTTAGACTATAAGTTCCCTTTAATTGAAACGCTTATATCTCTATTTCCATTCTATAACTATCGCCTCTAGTTTCCTAGCAAATCCATAATGATGTTACAAATATCATCATAGTGTTTTATATAAAAGGCTATAAATAAAGAAAAAATACGCGATTTAACGCGTATTCCTCATGTTTCTTCAGAATGAATGATTACTACTCAGAAAATGGGTAATCCTTAGATTATCTTATAGTTTTTTAAATGCGGTATCTAAGATTATTTCCTTTCTTAATTTTAAAATTTTCTTAAGAAAATCTCTTTGTAATTGACTTAATTCTTCGGTATTATCAATCAAATCATTTATTTTTTTTAAATTGATTCTAGGAACGATTCTTTTAATTGCTGCATTACAGTCTTCATATTCAAGTGAAGTAATAACTTTATAATAATTAGCTCTTTTTCCGTTGATAAATATAGAAGATGTTGGAATATCATAAACACGAGCATTCATTTCAACTTTTGATGAAATCACTTTTTTAATTAAATCGTCATCTATTTGCGGGAATAGCGAGGAACCACAATCAAAAATTGGTGCTATTTCCATATGATCTGTTTCTTGATTATATAAGAAGCCCCAGTTTCCGTTATGCCTATCCCAATTGCCAATTAAAGCGTCTATAACAAACATATCCCAAAAATGTTCTTTTAATT
>OMRU01000005.1 GCA_900313465.1 uncultured Clostridia bacterium | reverse complement strand
GATGATTCCTACCTTGGTCGGTGTTATCGCCTTGGTTGTCTTCCTTGTCTTCTTACTTGTCTTAGTTATGCCAAAGTTCCGTCTTGCTCAGAAGCTATTGGATAAGGTCAACGGCCAGACAAGAGAAAACGTCAATGGTATTCGTGTTGTTCATGCTTACAATGCTGAAACTTATCAGCAGGATAAGTTTGCCTCGACCAATGATGAATTGACCAAGACTCAATTATTCACTGGTAGATCGATGGCTGTTTTGATGCCATATATCACCTTAATCATGAATGCCATCTCCTTGTTGGTCTATTGGTTTGGTTCTTATCTGATCAACGATGGCGTGACTTCCTATCCTGAAGTCTTGTCTATGATGATGCTATCTACTCAGATTGTTATGTCCTTCATGATGCTTCTAGTCATGTTCTTCATGCTTCCTAGAGCTTCCGTTTCTGCGAAACGTATTAATGAAGTATTAGCTACCAAGAATAGTATTACTGATCCTGAGATGGAAGAACCATTAAAAGAACAAGGCTCTATCAAGTTTGATGATGTCAGCTTCAGATATCCAGATGGTGATGATGATGTCTTAAGCCATATTTCCTTTGAAGCTAAGAAAGGTGAGACGATTGCCTTTATCGGCGCAACTGGTTCTGGTAAGTCCACTATCGTCAATCTTGTCTCTCGTTTATATGATGCTAGTGAAGGTCATGTCATCATCGATGGCGTAGATGTCAAAAACTTAAAGCAGAAGACGCTTCGTGACTTAGTCGGTTTTGTCCCTCAGAAGGGTTTGTTATTCTCTGGCAGTGTGAAGTCCAATATCAAATTCGGTGCTGAAAAGGCTACAGATGAAGAAGTCATTCGTGCCGCTAAGGTAGCCGAGGCGGATTCCTTCATCCAGGAAATGAATCAGAAATATGATGCTTTAATTGCTCAAGGCGGCAGCAATGTCTCCGGCGGTCAAAGACAGCGTCTATGTATTGCTCGTGCTGTCATCAAAAATCCTGAATTCTTCGTCTTTGATGATTCGTTCTCCGCTCTTGATTTCAAGACCGATAGAAAAGTTAGAGAAAATTTAAAAGAAGAAGCCAAAGATGCTACCAAGTTGATCGTTGCTCAACGTATTGGTACCGTCATGGATGCAGATCATATTGTTGTCTTAAGTGAAGGTAAGATGGTCGGCTATGGTAGACATGAAGAACTCTTAGAATCCTGTCCAATCTATAGAGACATTGCCTTATCCCAGTTATCAAAGGAGGAACTTGGTTTATGAGCGCACAAAAAGCAAGAAGACCTCGTGGTATGGGTGTCCATGAAAAGATGGCCAAAGGCGAGATGAATAAGTCTTTAGTCAAAATCGGCCAGTCCATGAGACGTTATTGGCCAGCTATCTTTGTTTCCTTTTTCTTCATTGTCGGATATGTTGTCATTGCGGTTATCGCACCAAATATTCTTAAGGATTTGACCAATACGATCGTTTCTGGTGCTGAATCCAGAACAATCGATATGGATAAAATCAGTGGCTTTGGTACCACTCTAGCCATCTTATATGTTGTCTCTGCTCTTTCTAATTTCACCTCTTCCTTTATCATGACCACTGTGGCTCAGAGATACACACATTCATTAAGAAAACAGATCACTGAGAAAATCAATGTCGTTCCGTTAAATTATTTCGATACGAATTCCACGGGTGATATCCTTTCTATTCTCACTAATGATGTCGATCAGATTTCTCAGTCCTTCCAGCAGTCTTTAAGCATGCTTGTCTCCGCTCTCTTCATGTTGGTTGGCTCTCTTATTGCCATGTTTATCACTTCTTGGCAGTTAGCCTTCGTTGCCTTAGCTACCCTTCCTATTATGGCGATTCTTCTGATGGTCATCTTGAAGTTTGCTGGCCCACAGTTCATGAAACGCCAATTGTTGGTCGGTGAAGTCGATGGCATTGTCGAGGAAAACTACAACGGTCAGTTGATCATCAAGGTGTTCAACGCCGAAGATAAGATGACCTCAACCTTCGATAAGAAGAACAATGAATTAAGAAAGACGATGTTCAAAGCAGAATTCTTCGGCGGTTTGATGCAACCGGTGATGAACTATATGTCTTATGTTGCCTATGCTGCAGTTTGTGTTGTCGGCGGTTTACTTCTCTCTTCTTCAACTCCTGGTATCACTATGGGTACCATCACTGCCTTCTTGATGTATGTCAATCTCTTCCAGTCTCCACTCACTCAGATTGCCCAGGCGATGAACTCTTTGCAGAATGCAGCTGCTTCTGGCGCTCGTGTCTTTGGCTTCTTGGGAGTCGAGGAATTAGAAGACGAGACAAATAAGAGAGTACACTTTGCACCTCTTGGAGATGAAGAATTACAGGGTAAAGTTGAGTTTGATCACATCAAGTTCTCCTATGATTCCACAAGAGAAATCATTCACGATTTCTCTGCGGATATCAAGCCTGGCATGAAAGTGGCAATCGTCGGTCCTACTGGTGCTGGTAAGACGACTATGGTCAATCTTCTGATGCGTTTTTACGAGACCAATGCTGGTGATATCAAGATCGATGGTGTTCCCGTTAAGGAAATGACGAGAGAAGAACTTCATGCTCAGTTTGCCATGGTCTTACAGGATACCTGGATCTTTGATGGAACCTTAAAAGAAAACTTGATCTATAACACACCTGATGTTACGGATGAAGATATCAAGAATGTCATCCATGACGCTCATCTGACGCACTTTGTTCGTTCTCTTCCTGGCGGTTTGAATTATGTCATCAAGGATGGTGGATCGATCTCTGGTGGTCAGAAACAGTTGATCACTATCGCTAGAGCAATGCTCAAGAAATCACCGATGCTGATCTTAGATGAAGCGACCTCCAACGTAGATACGAGAACTGAAGAAAAGATTCAGGAAGCGATGGATAGACTTACTGCCAACAAGACTAGCTTTGTCATCGCACACCGTCTTTCCACCATCAAGAATGCAGATCTCATTCTGGTCATGAAAGATGGCAATATCATCGAACAGGGCAATCATGATGAATTGATGAAACAGAATGGTTTTTATGCCTCGCTTTACAATTCTCAGTTCAATCTGGAATCTGATGCCGTGATGGAATAATTGTTTGAAAGGGCTTGCATTTTTCTTTCAGTTTGATAAAATATTGTTCCACTGATAGCATACTAGGACTTGTAGCCACAGGCTTCTTCAGTCCGGCTTCTCTTTGTCGCAAGCCATTGCTTTAAGAACATTGCCGCTATCAGTCGTACCACAAAATCAAAAACGCCCTTCGGGGCGTTTTTAACATTTTATGACTTGTGTGTACGCAGCGTAATTATGCACTTGTACAATAAATACCGAAATATGATAGAATAATAACAGTAAGGAATTTATATGCAGCAATTGATTTATACAGGGTGTTCTATCCCGATTCAAATTCTTATCATCATTTCCTTATATGTGCGCAAAACGATTAAGGGTAGAGCGAACCTGTATTTTTTGGTGATGAATTATTTCACCTTGGCTGTTGCCTTATTGGATTTCGGCAATGGTTTACTTCGTCATACAGTATTTGATAACAATATTGCCTTAACCTTTTCTTATCTTCTTTCCACTCTTTATTTCCTGATGCGAAATACCACGATATTCTTGTATCTGGTGTTCTTGCTATTTGCCTTTAGAGTGCATTGGCTTTTAAAGAAGACATGGATTCAGATTGTCTTCACCTTGCCGATTGTCTCTATTTTTGGTCTTGTATTGTCTAACCCATTCCATCACATGGTGTTTTCCATCGACTTAATCAACCTCTATCAGAGACAACCATTGTTGAATGTTGTTTATGTTTTATCCGCTATTTATGGTATTGCTGGTATCGTGTTGATGTTTTTATGCATTCGCTTTATTCGCTTTGGTAAGTGGGTTTGTCTACAGTCTGTCTATGTCTTTTCCTTTATTGCGGTAGGCATTCAGTATTTTGTTCCTTCCCTGCAGATTGAAATCTTTATCACTTCCCTATCCTTATTGTTGATTGCCTTGTTTGTCCTTCGACCAGAAGAATTATCTGATAGCAAGACTGGTCTTCGCTCCTATCAGGATTATCAGTTTGAACTGAAAAAGGTAATCCTTTCCAAGCAAAAACTTTCTCTTCACATGATCAAGATTCTGAACGTTTCAAATATCAAGACATTCTATGGTGAAGAAAGTTATCTCAACTCTGTTCGTGAAATTGCTGCTCGATATATCTTGGAATGCAAACGAAGAAAAATCTATTCCGATGTCTTCTTTGAAGAACCGGGTAATCTTTATGTATTCATTGAGGATAAGGATTTCGATTGTTATGCTTTCACCATGGATATGATTTCCTATTTCCGCAGCCAGGGTTCAAAGGATAGCAGTGTTACTGCTTATCTGCAATTAAAGAACTGTCAGATCAATCTTCCTAATGAAAGCAATGACATTGAGACGATTCTTCGTCTTGGTCATTCCTTTGATCGCTATATGGGAAATCAGGAACTCTTCTGCTATGGTAAAGACATCATCCATCAGAAGATGTATATCATCGAATCTAATCTTAAAGAGATTCTTCTTGAAGCCGTCAAGAATGAACGCTTTGAAATGTATTACCAACCAATTTATGATATCAAGGCTGGCAAGTTCCGTAGCGCTGAAGCCTTAATACGACTCAATGACCCTGAATATGGCATGATCATGCCTGGGTTATTTATCCCAGCTGCTGAAAAGAAGAACATGCTAGGGCCGATTGGTGAATTTGTCTTAGAGGATGTCTTCCGCTTTGTGGGCAGCGAGGAGTTCAAGAAGTCTGGTGTCGAATTTGTAGAGGTCAATCTCTCGGTTCAGCAAGCTATTGATCCTTCTTTGATTTCTCATATTGAAAGTCTACAGGAAAAGTTTGGTGTCTTACCAAGCCAGATCAACTTTGAAGTCACCGAATCTATCTATGCGCAAGACCATGACTTATTGCATTACAATTTAGAGAAACTAAGATCTATGGGTTATCAGTTATCATTAGATGACTATGGTACGGGATATTCCAACATCACCAGAATGTTAAGTCTTCCTTTATCCATCATCAAGTTTGATAAGAGTATGGTCGATGCCGCTGATAATGCTAGTGGCTTATCAGTTTTGGAACATTCTGTCATCATGATGAGAGATATTCGTAAGGCGACCTTGGTCGAAGGTGTGGAGACTAAGGAAAAAGCCGAGCAGGTTATCAAGATGGGGGTTGAATATATTCAGGGTTTCTACTATGCCAAGCCTTTACCTGTTCCTCAGTTTTTAGAATTTATTGCCACTCACAATCAGTAAATAAGAAAAGGGATCGTTATTTAACGATCCCGATTTTTCATTCTTTGTGAGCGACTTTATCTTCGTAGAGTTTCTTTAATGCCTGGAAGGTATTTTCGGATAAGTCGTGTTCGATGCGACAAGCATCATCAAATGCGGTCTGATCATCGACACCTAAAGAGACAAAGAATCGATGAAGGATGATATATCTGCCATAGACCTTCTTGGCGATTGCCATACCAGCCTCAGTGAGGTTCAGAACCTGCTTTGGACCGACGGTGACATAACCCTCGTTTTCCAATTTCTTTAAAGCGATGGAAACACTGGCTTTAGAGAAATTCATGGAAGTAGCGATATCGATGGCATGAACGTTGGGATTGCCCTCTTCCTGGAGCATCAGGATTCTCTTTAAATAGTTTTCTGCGGATTCATTTGTCTTTGTATCTTGCATGGTGAATTCCTCCTAGCAAATGTTACATACTAATAGTAAATCAAAAATCATTTTTGTTGACAAGTCAATTGCTTTTTTATATTTTATTATACGATGGTTAGACGCAACTAACAATCAAATTATTCTTGTTTGAACCGCAAGAATAAATGACGACCTCCAATATATAGAAAGTCCAGGCCTTGAACCAGTCTGGGCTTTTTATTTTTCTTTTTCCTTTTCCATCTGTTGAGAAATGGTCCTGGGGTTCATCAGTTGCTGCTGGAGAGAACGGAAACCAGGATTTGCCCCCTTGCCGACTAATTCGACAGCAGTGATCTGAGGAATCTCATTCATCAAAAGCACAGCGATGGAATCAGAGACATCGCTTGGGGCAAGTCCACATCCAGCACAGGCTCCAATCATTCTGACATAGAGGATGCCAGTTTCTTTTTCGTAATGATCGATTTCGATATTTCCCCCTTCGTTCATTAAGTAGGGGCGAATTTTGTTTAATGTATATTCAATTCTATCTTCAAGTGTTCTCATGTTTTTATGACTCGGTGAGACTATTTAATATTTTTTTTCGGTTAATTGCAACAAAAAGACTTGCTATGTTTGTCATAACTAACGTTTAGTATGAACCCAGGCAAAAATTCACAAAAATTAGTTGACACAAACTATTTGCAAGATTATAGTATTGAGGATAGTTATATTTAACTAACTCGGAGGAAATCATATGCCAATTTTAATTGCACCCATCAATCAGATGCTCACAATCAAGCGCGTTTCCGGAAGCGACAAAGAGCGTAAGCATTTAGAGAGCTTAGGCATCGTTCCAGGAAGAAATCTAACTGTTTTAAAAGCCACTAGCAATGGAGTGATTGTCATGGTTGATGAAATGCGTCTTGCCATTGATTGTAACGTTGCGATGTCTATTGTCGTGGCGGCTTAGAAGGGAAAAGAAATATGTCAGACAACATAATGCAGTCTGCTGGTTCCATCAATGTAGGTGATGTTGTCACGCTCAACATGGTTCTCATTGGTACTTCTGGAACCATTGTCAAAGTCAATGGTGAAGGAAGAGTTCGTCGTCGTTTGTTCGATATGGGGCTCACCCCTGGAGCAGAAGTTTTCTTACGTAAGAAGGCTCCTTTAGGTGATCCACTTGAAATTACCTTAAGAGGTTATGAACTTTCTCTTAGAAAAGATGAAGCCCAATATGTGGAGATCAAGGTTACTGATTTACCATCCACATCTTCAGCTGAAGGAGAAAACAAGTAATGTCTAGCAAAGTATTGAATGTTGCTCTTGCCGGTAATCCAAACTGCGGTAAGACCACTTTATTTAACTCCTTGACCGGTTCTACCGCCTATGTCGGTAACTGGCCAGGTGTCACAGTTGAGAAAAGAGAAGGTAAGTATAAATCCAAGGATGGTTTAGTCGTCGATGTCGTCGACTTACCTGGTATTTATTCCTTATCTCCTTATACACCAGAAGAAGTCGTCTCCAGAAATTTCATTTTGGAAGAGCACCCTGATGTTGTCATCAACGTTCTGGATGCCACCAATTTGGAACGTAACTTATATATGACGACCCAGATTCTGGAAATGGATGTCCCAGTTGTCATCGCTTTGAATATGATGGATGCTGTGGAAAATAATGGCATGTCCATCGATGCAGAAGCCATCGCCAAGAAGCTTGGTGTCAGAGTCGTGAAGATCTCTGCTCTTCGCAACAAGGGCTTAGATGAACTGATGAAGGTTGCAAGCGAAGTCGCTGGCGAAAAAAGAGAAGGTAAATCCTTCTGGGACTATGGCGAATATGCTTCCAAGGTCGATGAAGCCATCGCCATCTATAAGAAAGAAGAAGTCACAGATCCTCTCTTCCATGCTGTCAAAGCACTGGAAGGTGATGAAATTGAAGCCGAAAAGAATCACCTCGCCTTTGAAAAGGTCAAGGAATTGGGTGTCAATATCGATGAATTTGAAGCCAATTCTGCCGATAAACGCTACAAATACATCACCAATGAATTAGCCAAGTATCGCACTGGCGCTCCTGTTCAGGAAAGCAAGAAGTTATCTATCTCCGATAAGATTGATAGAGTCTTGACCAACAAGTGGGCTGCTATCCCGATCCTGTTAGTTCTTCTTTGGATCATCTTCCATGTCACTTTTGCTGGCGATTTGCTCTATATGCATCAGTGGTTTGGTCTTGAACTTGAGGATTATCCAGGTTTCATCTCCTTTACCTTAGCGGATGGTGAAACCTATACTCCATTTGCTGGTTTGTTCTATACCGCTGATGGTGTCAACTCTATTGGCGAATTCTTCCATGTCTTAGCCGGTGACAATGAAACAGGTATTCTCGGCTTGATCTGTCTTGGTATCAAGCAGTTGCTTCTTGTCATGGGTACACCAGATCCTATCGTCATGGTTATCTATGATGGTGTCTTAAATGGTGTCGCTGCCGTTGTTGGCTTTGTTCCACAGATTCTCATCCTCTTCTTATTCTTCTCCATCTTAGAAGATTCCGGTTACATGGCTCGTGTCGCTTTCGTCTTAGATCGTATCTTCCGCCGTTTCGGCGTTTCCGGTCGTGCTTTCTTACCTATGATTATGGGTTTAGGTTGTGGTGTCCCAGCTATGGTCAATACCAGAACCCTCAATTCCGACAAGGAAAGAATCAAGACCATCCGTGTCATTCCTTACTTCACCTGCGGTGCCAAGGCTGATATCCTTGCTGCCGTAAGTGCTTCGGTCGCCTTATCCTTTGGTTGGAATGCTGATTTGTTCACGATGGGTATGTATGTCATGGGCTTTGCCATGGCGATTGTCGTGGTCATCTTGATGAACAAGACTACCCAGAGAGAAGAAGTCCCACCATTCATCATGGAATTACCTGCTTATCATATGCCACAGCCAAAGGCTGTCGCTATCCATGTCTGGGATAAGGGCAAACACTTCCTCAAAAAAGCCGGTACCATTATTCTCATCTCCACTATTGTCATCACCATGATGGAAAATCTCACTTGGGATTGGAGATTCATCCCTGCTTTCGAAGAAGCTGCCTTAGAAGAAATTCAGGCTCTTGGCTATGCCTCTTATGAAGCGATGGAAGCTTCCAGTATGCTTTCTAGCCTTGGTAAGGTCATCATGCCATTATTCACTCCAATTGGCTTTGGTACTCAGCTCAACAGCACCGGTTGGGTCTTCGGTGTCTCTACCATCCAGGGTATTGTCGCCAAGGAAAACGTCACTGGTACTTTGACTGCCTTAGCTGGTATTGTCGGCCAGGATATCGAAGGCTTAGAAGATGGCGATGCTGTTTCTCAGATGTTTGCTGCTACCGGTATTACCGCTGGTGGTATCATGGGCTTCACTGTCTTTAACCTTCTCACCATTCCTTGCTTTGCTTCTGTTGGTACTGCCAAGGGTGAACTTCCAACTAAGAAGTCCTATATCGGTACAATCTTGTTCTGGTTATTAGGCGCTTATGTTATCGCTTCTCTCTTCTATCTCTTCACCGATGCTGTGGTTGGTAACTTTGGTCTTGTCGGCGGCATTGTGATTCCGATTGTGATTGTCGCTTTAGTCGCTTGCACGTTCTTTGCTGTTCACTTCTATGATAAGAAGATGAGAGCAAAAGAAGCTTTGTCTGCTTAAATTCTCAAGAGGTGGCAAGAAATTGCCACCTCTTTCTCTCAAGGAGAAATAAATGAAATCTGTTATTTTAAATATAGAAGGTATGAAGTGTGGGATGTGCGAAGCCCATATCTGTGATCATATCCGTAAGGTGTTTCCTAACGCTAAAAAAGTTAAGGCTGACCATAAGAAAGGCATCGCTAGTTTTATCGTAGATGAAGAGAATGTTGATGTTAGTTTTTTGATCAAGGCAATCTCTTCTTTAGGATATCAGGTTCAGGGTCATAAGATAGAACCATATCAGAAGAAAGGCTTCTTCTCGTTCTTGAAAAAATAGTTTCTAAGAAGATTAGAATTCTCAAAACAAAAGAAAATGTGATTCTTCCAAAAACAAAGAATCACATTTTTTCTTTATTTTTCCATCATGAAGGAGAGAAATTTTTGAATCCATTCCGTGACTTCAACACTGGATTTATCATTTTCGATGAAATTGATGTTGATGAAGAAGACAGACATGAGAAGACAAGCGATGGTTGGGTTCTTTGGTAGATGAGGTAAAAACTTCTGATGAAGCATATAGACATCCTTGATGCTATTTGCTACAGCCATAGAGAAACAACCAAAGACGATGCCAAGCCCTGGCAAGTCGTGTTTCAGTATAGGGTTATATTTATCCTGATTTGTCTGTAGGAAATAATCTATTCTTAATAAGGAAGTGAGCAAGGTAGTATAGTTTTCTTTTCCTTCAGGGATATGATCGAGTTCAAGAGATGCGAGAATCTGATGATGCAGGTTTTCAAATAGCATTTTCAAGAGTTCATCCATGGATTTGAAGTTTCTGGCAAACGTTTCTCTTGAGCGTCCTGCACGAGTGCAGAGTTTTTGAATGGTGATGTCTTGGTAATTGTTCTCCATCAGTAGGCTTTCGAGGGCTTTGAGAAAAAACTGTTTTGTGGATAACGTACGTCTGTCTACGCTTTTGTTACATTCTAGCATGAAGATTGCTCCTATAAGTTATACATTACATACAAGTAGTGATACACAATAAGAGTATACGAAAAAACACGCTTAGATGAAAGCGTGTTTCTATAAATGATACATTAGTTAATCTTGACCTTAAGTTCTCTTTTTTCTAAGAGTTCTCTTTCGATGGCAGCTTTGGTATCGTCAAAGCGATGGACGCAGTTTTCTCTGTCAGGACAGTTCTGACAATTTTCTTTGGCGATCTGCTTAGCAGCGATGATTTGTTTTTCACGTTCGAAGATTTCAATTTCATCGGAGTTGTAGCCGACCTGAATCTTGGAATCATCGACGATGATAGGGCGCTTGAGAATGCTTGGATTTTCCTGAATGAAGGCAAGAAGTGCTTTGATGGACATCGATTCGACATCGATATGCTGTTCCTTGAAAATCTTGCTTCTGGTAGAGATGATTTCATCCGTACCATCAAGGGATTTTTCTAACATTTCTTTCAAGTCTTCTTCGGTCAACTTCTCTTTGAGAATGTTGACTTCGCGATAAGGAATCTTCTCCTTATTGAACCAGGCTTTGACTTTACGGCAACTAGAGCAGCTGGGAGAGGAATAAATTTTAATCATGATTGTTAAGTTCCTTTCCTGATTCTGTTTGCTCGCCTTTGGAAATTTCTAATGGTCCTTGTTTTCTTAATTTGAGATATAAGAAGAAATATTGAATCCAGGAAATCAATAACCATAAGGTAGCAAAAGCACAGCAAGAATCAAAGATATAGTGTGCGACACGGATGGTTTCACTACTGGCCTCTGGGCCAGTGACAGGAAACGCTTCGACAATAAACGGACCGGCGATCAGAAGGAAGACGGTGATGAGATAGAAGATAAAGGAAGCGACTTTTCCATACCATTTGGCTCCGCCAAAAGTATGATTGCGTTTGGCTAAAGAGATATCTTCAAAGACTAAGGTCAACTCTTTTCCCATAAAGACACCAAACATAACATAAACAGCAGGGAAGGCGGAGAATTTGACCATCAAGGCTATGGCGATACAAAACTGCATGAATTTATCTGCAATCGGATCGAGCAAGGAACCTAAATTGGATTTCTGATCAAAGGTTCTTGCGATAAAGCCGTCGATGAAATCGGTGTAGGCAGCAATCATCATCATGGCTACGGCGATGTATGTGCCTGCTCTATGATTTCCTAAGATTGTGATGGGAAGAAGATAACAAAGCATAAAGGCAACAACCAAAAGCATTCTGAAATAACAAAGAATGTTTGGTACTTTGAAAACATCTTCCTTGCGGAAGTATTTTTTCAGAATATTGATAAAATTTTGATTGTTACTTTCGTTTGTGTTTTTCATAGTCTTCTCAAGGATATATTATAGCAATATTTATTATTTTTTTAAAATAATAAAACGGATGGTGTTTCTTGAGTGTTTTCTAACTGCGGATAATTGATTTGTTCTAGGATCAATCCCTGTGGATCTGCTTTGTAGCGGATACGAAGTTCTTTACCGGTAGCTAAGGATTCTTTTACTTCATCAAGAGTCAGTTTTCCTTGTGCCACATAAATACATGTGCCTACCATAAAACGGACCTGATAACGTAAAAAGGCTTTAGAGGTAAAACGAATCTTCAATAAGTCATTTTGTTCTTCTAAGATGACATCATCGACAACAAGAAGTGTCTTTTCCTCTCCTTCTGGTGAAGCAAAGGAACGAAAATCATGAAGGCCTTTAAATAAAGAAAGGCAGGCCTTGAACTTTTCTATGTCTAATGGTTTTGTCGGTGTGTAGGTAAAAGGATTCAGAATTGGATTTACACTTGTTCCGTTTTGAATCAGATACAGGTAAGTCTTGTTTGTGCAGTCATAGCGAGGAGAGAAGTTATCATCGACTGGGAATACTTCCTTGATGAAGATGTCCTTTGACACACTTCTTTTCAGGTAATATTCAAGATGGCTTAAGGTGACATGATCATTGGGAACATCAAAGGTCAAAGCAAAGTCTAAAGCATGAACACCTCGATCTAATCGAGAAGAGATGGTAACCTTGACTTTCTCATCATAGACACGGCTTAAAAGAGATTCGAAGTCTCCTTGAATCGTCTTTTTATCCGATTGCTTTTGTGTTCCGTAGAACGATGTTCCCAGAAACGATATGCGAATCAATATTTTCATCATTTCACCATAGGTAGAGTGACCTGGAAGAACTTATAGATATCTGGTTGCATGATGGCTAAGACAATAATGCCAGCTAGCCAACAGAGCGCAAAAAGGCAACCCATGAAATCTCTGATTCCCCAATGATTAGTCTTGTATCTGGTGCGGTTGGCATTAGGGTCATAACCTCTTGCTTCCATCGCGTCAGCCAATTGACCAGAGGTGGTAAAGGCGGTCATGAATAAAGGAATAATCAAAGCGACTAAGGCCTTAATCTTTTCTTTGAATTTACCTTGTTTATAATCGACACCACGGCTAGCCTGAGCCTTCATGATGCGGTCGGTTTCTTCTTGTAAGGTAGGGATGAAACGCAAGGCTAAAGAGATTGCCATAGCGAATTTGTGAATCGGAACGCCAATCAGTCCAAGAGGCCATAATAACCATTCCAGAGCATTGGTCATCTCCATCGGCTTGGTGGTGGAAGTAAAGATATTGGTGATCATGATAATCAGGACCAGACGGGAAATGACATAAAGAAGGTTGACGATACTCAACCAATAGATATCAACACTGCCGATGCTGATAGCGATGTATGGTTTTGGATCTACCCCTTCTGGTATGGTCGGCTTAGCAAAGAAGACGTTGAGAATCATGACAAATAAGATCATGACCCAGATGGCAGCCAAGGACTTGAAGATGGATAAGAAGGAGACTTTGGCAAATGCGCTAAGCAACAAAAATGAGACAAATAAGATAGCGTAGATGGTCAAATTCATGAAGCTGTTTTCACTATAGGTCATGAAGACAGAGACCATCAGGATAATCATCGTGACCAGCTTTACCCTAGCGTCCATTTTATGGACAATGGTGTTATATGGCTGATATTTACCTAAGGAAGTATACATTATCTCATACCTCCTTTGACGCGGACGATTTCAGCAGCTAAAGACTTGGTATCTTTGACTTTGCTTAAATCGAGATCTAAACCACCTTGAATCAGATCCAGGGCAAAACGGAAAACCTTTGGTGGCTCTAAAGAAGAGGATTTAAGATATTCGCTGTTTTGGAACAACTCTAAAGGAGTGGAGTCGTGAACAATCTTGCCGTGATCTAAGACGATGGCTCTCTTACAATACTTCAGGACCACATCCATATTATGGGTGGCCAAAATAATGGCTGTTCCCTCATCATAAAGATGCGTGATCAGTCCCATGAGGTTTTCCTCACCAGCAGCATCAAGGCCAACAGTAGGCTCATCCAAAACAAGAATATCGGGCTTCATCGCTAATATTCCAGCGATGGCGACTCTTCTTTTTTCACCACCGGAAAGCTCAAACGGACTTCTCTCATAATAAGATTCATCTAATCCGACAAGCGTTAAGGCTTCTTTGGCTTGCTTGATGGCATCTTCTTCACTCTGGCCAAAGTTTTTTGGGCCATAAGAAACGTCTTTAATGACGCTTTCTTCAAAGATCTGATATTCTGGGAACTGGAAGACAATACCGACTTTCTTTCTTAGGGACTTGATGTTCTTAAGTTTGGCCTTATGTTTCTTCTTCATGGCTCTTTCATCAATCTTGCCATTCTTTTTATAGACCAGAGTCATATCGATGACATAATCATCGGCAATAATCTTGCCGTGAGAGGGCAATAATAAACCATTTAACTGCTGAATT
>OMRU01000180.1 GCA_900313465.1 uncultured Clostridia bacterium | reverse complement strand
ATATTATGAAACCAGATATGAAGATGTCGTTCTCAACCAGGGTCATGCCAATGGTGCTGCTGGTACATTCAACGGAGAGACAAACTGGGATTATGCGCAAGAAGTCGCATATCCATTCGGTTATGGTTTAAGCTATTCTACCTTCGAACAGAAGATTCTTGGTGAACCTGTCTATGATGCCGAAAAAGACACCTACACCATCAATGTTTCTGTCAAGAACACTTCCCAGGTGGATGGTATGACGCCTGTTGAAGTCTATGTCCAGTCTCCATTTACCGATTATGATAAGGATCCTTCTCACCCAGTCGAAAAGAGCGCTGTCGCGTTAATGGGTTATGAGAAAGTCGCTGTCAAGGCTGGTGAAACAGTCGAAACTAGTGTTTCTTTTGATCGCTATTTCATGGCTTCTTATGATCACAAGGGTGAAAAAGGCTACATTCTTGAACCAGGTAAATATTACTTCGGTATCGGTAATGGTGCCCATGAAGCGTTAAATAACATCCTTCATAAGAAGGCTCCAACGGCTTCTTTATATGACCATCTTGGCGCTGCTTTCACTGCCAATGATGATGGTGCTACCAGCGTGGAAATCACCGCTGCTGATAAAGATGCTTATAAGAAATCTCATTATGATAGCAATGTCACGGTCACCAATCAGTTTGACGATGCCGATGTCAACTACTGGTGCAACGATGAGGAAAAGATCGTCTATCTTACCAGAACCAATTGGGAAGAAACCTTCCCAACCAAGCAGGAAACCTTGACCATCAATAGCCGTATGAAAGAGGCTATGAAGATGAATACCTACAAGAAACCTGCTGATGCACCAAGTTATACTGAGGGTAAGGGTACTCTTTATTCCGTTCAGGCTAAAGATGCTGAAGGTAACAATATCAAGATCAAGTTCAGCCAGATGGCTGGTATTGAATATGATGATAACGTCATCGAATCTGGCCTTTTGAAAGGCTTGACTGGTAAACAGGCTTGGGATGCTTTCATCAAGCAGATGTCCTTAAAGGATTTATCTGTCTCCATGACCGATAACCGTGGTATTGGTGCCGTTGTCAGCATTGGTAAAGCAACCAACTCCATCGCCGAAGGTCCTGAAGGCTTACTTGCTACTTTCCAGTATGGTGATAAGCGTTCTGCTACTGGTTTTGCTACTGGTCCTATCTACACTGCTACCTGGGATCATAACATGCAGAAGAAGTTTGGTTTCTTCTATGGTGAAGAAGCTTTGTTTGCTGGTGTTGCCTGCGTCAACGCTCCAGGTGCCAACATCAACCGTACTCCATATGGTTCCAGAGCCAGTGAATATATGTCTGAAGATGGCGTCATGAACTATCTTGTCGCTTCTAATATCATCTCTGAAGCTGGTAAGAAGGGCTTGATCATGAACGTCAAGCACTGCTTCCTCAACAACCAGGAAACCAACCGTCAGGGTGTTGCCACTTTTGCTAACGAACAGTCCATCCGTGAAATCTATTTGCGTCCATTTGAAGGTGCTTTGACCAAAGGTAAGGGTCTTGGCATCATGACTTCCTATAACCGTATCGGTTTGACTTATGCTGCTTGCCATTCCACTTTGATGAACCAGATTCTTCGTACCGAATGGGGCTACAAGGGTCAGATTATCGATGATGCCTTAGGTGGATCCAACTATTCCACTTATTCCAATGGTCCAGCCATGACTGCCGCCGGTACCAACATCTTCTGTCTTGATGGTAACCGCGGTTCTCAGCTTATCAGCTATGTTGAAGAAAACGATGATGGTAACATGCTCAAGATCATGCAGACGAGCAACCGTTACATCATGTATTCTCTTGTCCATTCCTGGATGGGTGATGCTGGCGCCATCAACGAAGATGACATCGCTGCTAGCGAACATCCATGGTGGAAGACTCTGATTATCGCTATTGATGTCGTCGCAGGCGTCTTCACCTTAGCCGCTTTAGGCTTATATGTCACCTTTGATTTCATCCTTAAGACAAAGGGGGAAAACTAATATGAATCAGCTGAAAGAATATTTGAAGAATAAGTCGATTGGTTTCTACATCGTCGTTTGTGATATTCTTCTTGCCATCGTCTTAGGTATCGTCTTCTTTGCCACCTATCAAAACAGTATGGCCAACAATGCTGCTGGTCAGGTCCCAGAACTCATCGGTTGGTTTGTCTTCATCGGTGCAGTTTTGGATGTTGTCACGATCGTTTTAGCCAAATACAAATTCGTTCATATCTTAGCTTTAGCCGCCTATTGTGTGGCTTTGGCTCATGAAGTCTATCTGATTCCTAACCTGATTGCTGACATGGTCAACGATGTTCACTATCAGGGTGGCGACTTTGGCACTAACCTCTTCTATCTCATCTCTCTTCTTTTGATCACCATTTCTGGTGTTGTTGCTATCTTCTTAGGCTTATACACCAAGGAAAAAGAACAGGAAATTGAAGAAGAAGGCTTGATGCCAAAGAAGAACGACATCATCAAGATTGCTTGTTCTGCTGCCAGTGTCTTAGTTATCGGCTTAGTTGCTGGCATCTCTTTAGGTAATGCTTCTTCTCATCCATCCTTTGTCGCTAAGGATCCAGTTGTCGAATTAGATGATATTCAGAAGAAATTTGCTGATAAAGTCGATAAGAATTACATCTTTGATCCAAAGAGTGTCATCTACAAGGAAGATACTCATCCATACTTGAAGGCTACCCCAGCTCAAATTCAGGCTAACGTCTCTAGTGACTTACATCGTTTCAACCATTACAAGGTCTATGAATTTGAAGGTAAGTATAACGAAGCCTATCAAGGTAACTTCACCTACACCTATTCCTATATCTATCTTTGGGAAGACGGTCTTTACAATGGTTCT
>OMRU01000150.1 GCA_900313465.1 uncultured Clostridia bacterium | reverse complement strand
CTGATGATATGTTCCAGGTGGATATCTTATTGCCCAAGAAGGAAGTGAAACATGAATAAGAAAAGAAATGCGTATGCCCTTTTTACTCTGATCGCTACCCTTTTTGCCATGATCTCGGCTAGTCTTATCACCGTCTTTGCGATATTAAGAAGTCATAGCAGTAATAACTATCCTACTTTTTCTTATGAGCAATATAAGGATTGTTCCCTCAGCAAGAAGTTTGATGAAAATGAAGGCCCACAGTTATATGAAGCAGAAGAGATGGTCCTCTCTAGTCAAATTCGAATTGAAGGAAATATCTATGCTTCAAATAAAGAAGCCTTAGGACATTTCATCAAAGGAGAAATGATCACGCTTGAGGTAGATTCCTCTAGCAGTGTGATGGCGATGGTATCTCTATCTTGCAGTTATGTTTCGGAAAGTGGTAGAAGCGTTGATGCTTCCTCTTTGTTTGGTTTTTCGTTTAATGATGCTGCAATCGATTTAGGTCAGGCGATGATCCAGGCTAATTTCAATCATTATGACTTTAAGGAAAACGATTTGGTTCCGATTCATCTCTTCCCTGGTAAGAATACACTCGTCTTTTCTAGTCTTGGCGATTATCTGAAGATTGATTATGTTGCCTTAAGAAGCAATACTAGCAATGTTTCTTCTTCTCCTATCGGTCCAAGAAAAGTGGTTTATGAAGAGTGTGAATCACGTCAGTATTATTCTTCTTATCTTAGTCAGTTAAATGGTCCTGTCATCGTTTCAGATGAACAAGCAAGAGAAAAACATTCCGCTTTCTTTTCTAATCCTTATGATAGTCTTACCTTCTATATCGATTCATCTATAGCAAAAGATACTCAGGCTGGTATCATTCTTCGATTAGCAAGAGAAAACATGCAACCTGATTTTGAAATCTATTTGAATAACAATCTTATTGATTTTAAAGATGACGTCTTAACTAGCAGTTATCAGGAATTTACGCTTGGTAAACTATCTCTCTTACAGGGAGAAAACACTCTTACGTTAAGAGATATCAACGGTTCATTCTATTTTGATAGCTTCATTCTGAATCAGGATATCTCTCATTCTCCAAGTAAACACCAGGAGAGATATGAAGCCGAGAAGGCTAATTTGACTCGCGGTGGTCAGATTACTTCTTATAACAAGGCTTCCTCGTATTATGTCGTTAGCAACATCACGATTGATTCCTATGTCGAATTTGAAATTACATCTTTAGTAGAAGATGAGGTTCATCTCTTTATCAATCTATCCTATATCGGACATAGCCAGGCTAGTGATAATGTCTTCCAACTACTCTTGAACAACGAGGAAATCGATACTTCGATGTATGAGATTACTAACACCGGTGGCTATTCTAATTACACCAACCTCTATTTAGGAAAGATACATCTCTCTATTGGTAAGAATACCTTAGGATTGTTCTCCTTTACCGGTAACTATAATCTTGATTATCTTGATTTATTCCATGACGGTAGTAGCCAATTGGAAGCTGAAGATGGCATTCTTGATAAAGGCAATTATGTCGAGATGAATCAAAAAGCCTCTCATCAGAAAGTAGTCAGTAACAACATCAACAATTCCACCTTAACGATGGATTTATTTGCTCTAGAAAAAAGAAAAGTGAACCTTGAGATGGTCTTTTCTTATATCGGTAAAGATACAGACCTTTCTTCTTTCTTTACTTTGAGAAATAACACATCCCTGATTAACATCAATGATGTAGAACTGAAGTCTACCATTCGTGTCTCCCGCTATGCCAAAGTCGTAATAGGAGAAATCAATCTTGAGCAAGGCTTGAATCAGATCGTATTAAGCAATCTGAAGTCAGGTCTGATGATCGATCAATTCATTCTAAACTAAAAATAACCGCTAGGTGGAGAAACCTAGCGGTTATTTCTTATAAAAGGAGAAAAACTGTCTTATTAGGGATTAGAGAATATCGATGAGTTTTTCATGTTCATCGACAACTGGCTTAGCAATAGTGATGGTAAGTAAGCCATTTTCTAAGGCGGCGGAGATATTTTCTTTCTTGACATCAACACCCAAGGTAAAGGATCTCATTCTCTTACCGGAACTGATTTCAGAATAGGTCTTTTTGAAGCCTTCTAATTCTCTTTCCTTGACTTCATAGGAAATCGTCAAGACACCTTTATCTAAAGTGAGTTTGATATCTTCTTTCTTGACACCTGGAACTTCAGCGATGATCTTGTTTTCTTTTTCACCTTTCAAGATATCGGCTCTCATGCCAGGGACAAAACTATCACCGGTGAATACCTGACCAAACAAATTGAATAACGGATCGGCATAAGCGTTGCAAGCTTCTCTTAATTCTTCATAATTTTCCATATCGAATATCCTCCATTGATATATTGTTTTCTTGATTTAGCACTCTCATCTATTAAGTGCTAACGAGTATATTATACATGAAAATTAGCACTTTGCAAGTGAAAGTGCTAAAAAATTTTTAAGATTTTGTAAAAAGCCCGTAACTATCGAGAAAATTGAGTGAAAATTTTTTGTAATTAATTAATTTCAAGAATGGAAAAGGTTAAATCTGACCTTCTTTTTTCAGCCTTTTGATTTCTTTTCTGATCTTGCTTAAACCCTTCGTGAGTTTGCCGTTGCAGATATCTAGGATGGATAAAGCCATCTCATGGGTCAAAGTACCACCAGAGGAGTTGACCATGCTTCTAAGACAATTATAGGGCATCATCTTATAGATGAAGGTTCCGGCCTTCATCTCTCTTTCTCTTTCTTTGGAGTAGGGCATCTTTTTGGCTTTGTCGTGTTGTTTCTTACCAATATTAGAAGCGATCGAACAAAACTTCTTGCCCCAGAAGGATTTCATCTCAATTAGTGGTGTCTCAAGGGTGTATTTCTTTTTGCTAGCGATAGTATATTTCTCAACCGGGTAACCTAAGAAAGCATCAAATTCTTCATCGGTTCTAGAATTGAATCCATTTTTCAAAAGATAGGTATCTTCTTCTTTCTTGAGTGTTTCACCTTGGATTTCTACTATATCGGTATCGATGACCTCAGTTACATTCTTGGATAGATAAAAGGTATAACTGCCTGTTTCTATAGCAAAGCGATGTTCTTTCTTGTAATAGACTTCTAGTGTTGAATCAGGGATTTCAAATTCGACATGTTTTGTTTCATTCTTAGCTAAGTCTACTTTGGTAAAACCAACTAAGATCTTGCTAGGTCTAGTGAGTTTGGATTTGTTGATCGAAGCAAATATCTCAACCACTTCTTTTTGATCGATTTCACTCTTGTTGGTTAAGTCAACCTTGACAAGAAGAGAGTGTTCTTTTTTTTTT
>OMRU01000004.1 GCA_900313465.1 uncultured Clostridia bacterium | reverse complement strand
TGATGTGAAATAAGGGTTAAATAAAAATAGATTGTGCTAGATCCTAATGCTTTGTGAATGCTAAAACAAAGCACGACATTAAGGATTTCTAGCACAATCTTTTTAATTTGTTTGGACTTTAGCTAATCTTAAAGGCTTGATGTATTTTCTCTCGATAAATAGACCATAGATGATCACAAGAGGCAACATGATTAGGACAAACAAAGGAATGTGGAAAAAATGAACTCTATTTGTCATGTCATATGTCATAGTAATAAAACAAGAAAGATAGGAAAGAAGCAAAAATAGAAAAGAAATACCATAAAGCAATAGTAAGTATTTCTTGTTGCTCAAGATGGGAGTCTTGTTTTCGATGTTCATCATACGAATCGCTTTGATGACTAAATCGACGAATAAAAAACATGCCACAAAAAAGATAAATGTGGAATATCCATTAAATAGTGGAAGATATCCCATGACACCAAGTACTGAACCTAGCATGCCTGTTGAAAAGAAAAATCCAAAAAATGATACGATTCTTTTTTGAAGCTGCTGTTTGGTTAATCCCTGAAGAGATGATGTCGAGATATATTCTGTTTTTGTCATAGCAAGTACTCCTCATTTACAAATTCTAGTTTAGAAGAAAAAACAAGACGGTTCAACAAAAAATATGATTCAAGGGAACAATTTCTGGCTTTCTTTTAGAAGAAGGAAACCATATATTCATTTCGAGTCGTCGAAAGAAGCTCCTGGCACTTCTGAAGATCATAATCAGAACAACGAGGAGTTTGTGATTGCTAAGTATATCAAGGAATCAGATAGTTATTACTATTCCTTTCTTGCTTAACCCTTCTTTGACAAACAAATGAGTATGGTTTTTCTCACATAGTCAGCTTATAAAAAATCGTAATAAATAAATAGAAGTTGTTACAATACGAAAAAAAGAAAAGAAAGGTCATTCTTTGCTGTGCTACAATAGTTGTGGTTATGATTGTTGCCATTATTCTTTTTGTTTTGGCGCTAGGGATGTCGCTTATCTTATTCGTATCGAAAAGATTTTCTCTTGTCATCTTTCTTTGTGCTATTGGGTTATTATCGGCTGGAGGGCTTTATTGCTATTTCATGCAATATGATTTGGTGTATTCCCTTCTTGCTTTTGGTGGTATTGCGGTTATCTTATTGATCTATATGATGATCAAGGGAGGTAAACGTGAACTTTAATAGTGTTATTTTCCTTATTTATCTTCCATTGGTAATCTTGATTTATTGGATTCTTCCACATAAAGCAAGATGGGCGTTTTTATTGTTGGCAAGTTATTTCTTCTACGCCTATCACAACGTGTGGTTGATCTTTTTGATTTTAGGTACCACCTTGGTTTCTTTCTTTGCTGCTTTAGGGATACAAAGAAGTGAGAATAAAAAAGTAAGAGTCTTTCTTCTTGTGTTGTCTTTGATTTTGATTCTAGGAGCATTATTTGTCTTTAAATATCTCGACTTTGCTATCACTTCGGTTGTATCTTTCGTCAATCTCTTTGGTGGAGAAGCATCCTATACAGCTTTGAATCTTATCCTTCCTGTTGGCATTTCCTTTTATACTTTCCAGACACTCTCTTATGTCATCGATGTCTATAAAGGGAAATTTGCAGCTGAGACACATTTTGGTTATTACGCTTTATTTGTTTCCTTCTTCCCTCAGCTTGTCGCTGGTCCAATTGAAAGACCCGATAACCTTTTACCACAGCTTAAAGCGGCAAAGAAAATCGATGTGGATTGTTTTAGTTATGGCTTCCAGTATCTGATTAGCGGCTTTGTTAAAAAGATTGTGATTGCCGACTTCTTAGGTGTTTTTGTCGCATCTACTTATGGAAATATTGCTTCAGCTAGCGGAGCATCATTACTTATCGCCACCATCTTTTTTGCCATTCAGATCTATGGTGATTTTGCTGGTTATAGCGATATTGCGATCGGTGCTGCTCATCTATTAGGCATTCATTTAACGAAGAACTTTGATCATCCTTATCTTTCTAAAAGCGTCAGAGAATTCTATCGCAGATGGCATATCACACTGAATTCCTGGTTAACGGATTACATCTATATTCCTATGGGTGGATCTAGATGTGGTTTACCTCGACATCTATTAAACATCATGGTGGTATTTTTAGTTTCTGGCTTCTGGCATGGGGCAAGCTGGAATTATGTTATTTGGGGTCTATTAAATGGTTTATTGATCTGTATTGAGATACTTTTAAGTAAACCGCTTGAAAACCTGACAAACAAAACGGAGAGAAGAAAGAAAGTTGTCAACTTCATTTCTGTTCCTATTACATTTATGATTATTTGCTCGACCTGGGTATTTTTCCGCGCAAGTGATATCTCTTCTGCTCTTCTTGTCTATCAAAGAATCTTCACTTCTTTTGCTATTGGTAATGGATTAGAAGACTTTAAAGAAGTGACGTTTATTCTTCGCGTGATTCTAACTCTAGCCCTCTTTATTTTCATTCCTTATCTTCCTAAGATGAATTTGAAACCAGATGAAGAAGGGAATTATGATGCAAGACAGATATTCTCTACTCTTGTTATCTATGTTCCCTTAGTATTCATGATTCTTATGTGTTGGTTAGATCAGTTATCCAGCAGTGGAGAAAGCGGCTTTATTTATTTCCAGTTCTAGCATATGAAAAAGAAAGGTTTGATCATCTCTCTCAGCGTAAGTATGTCAGTAGTTCTTCTTGCCTATCCTCTTACGATAGGCATCAACGCTTTTGTGTTGCCTAGTGTCTATGGGGATACGTTCTTAGGTGAGATGAAAGAGAAAATCAAATTGTTAAAGGAGACCGATGGAAAACGCATCATCTTGATTGGAGGTTCTTCGGTTCCCTTTGGTGTGAAATCTTCTCTGATAGAAGAAAACATTGCCAATTACAAGGTGATCAATTTTGGTATGTATGCTTCCTTAGGAAGCAATGTCATGCTTGATTTTGCTAAGGCAAGAATCAATCAGGATGACATTGTTATCTTCATGCCAGAGCAAAATGTTCAGACTTTATCGATGTATTACAATGGAAAAGCATTATGGCAGGCATTAGATGGTGACTTTTCTTCGTTCTGGCTATTGAATCATGATACCAGACAAAGAATGTATGGTGATTTATATTCGTTCTCACAAGAAAAATTCAAGTTCACCTTCCAGAATAAACTAGATCTTGGTGATACCATCTATCAGAAGTCGAGCTTTGAAAAACACGGAGATATCAAAGAAGGGCTTGCTAACTACAACATCATGTATGATCAAGTTGATCCTACGATGAACATTACCTTTGATGAGAATTTTGATGAAAATTTCCTTTCTTATGTGAATGATTTTGCTTCGTATGTCAGAACTAAGGGTGCGCATATGTATTACCGCTTTGCCCCGATGAACAAAAAGGCGGTAAAAGATGAGGACACTTTAGACCACTATTATGAAGTCCTTCAAGATAAACTTGAGCTGGATATCTTAGGTAATCCTCATGATGCCATTTTGGATTCTGAGTGGTTCTATGACACCAATTTCCATTTAAATGATGCCGGTAGAATAATGAATACCAAGCAATTGATCAAGGATATCAAATTGACCTTGGATGATACTTCAATAACAGAAATTGAAGACCCTGAAAAACCTGTGATTCCTGAAGATGAGAATACCAAAGATGGGGATAATTCCGATGTAGATTGTTTCACTTATGAAGAAAAAGAGGATTACTATGTCATCACTTCTTTGTTAAACGAGAAAGAAGATATAGTAGTTCCTTATCGCTATAACGGTAAGAAGGTCATCGCGTTTAGTGCTGATGTCTTTGCTTCTCATAAAAGAATCAAGACCATCAGGATTCAGGATAACATCAGATATCTCTATGATTATTCCTTTAACGGATGTTCAGCATTAGAAAGAATCTATCTTGATAACCTTAATCCTAGTAGCATCAATGTCTCTGGTAACTTATTGGATGGCTGTAATGCTGACATCTATGTACCAAAAGAGGCCTATAGCAAATATATTCAGTCTTATGTGTTTGGCGCCTATTATTCTGATCGTATCAAGACAGAATAGAAAAAGGAGTTCTTCTCTCACCTGAGGGTGAAGGAGGAACTCCTGTTTTTTACTTCTTCTGATTTTCTGGTAGATCAAGGAAATCCCAACGGACCGTATCTTCAATGTGGAAGATGTGAATCAATTCGGCCATATTCTCGTCGGAGATGTTATTGAGGATTGGTCTATTGCCGATGATGTTATAGATGGTGGCTGCCTTTTCGACCGTTTCAATCAAGCCGAAGGTTTCATCTAAGGTCTTACCAGCGCCATAGATACCATGGTTGGTCCATAAGACAATGCGGAAGTCGTGCATCTTTTTGGCGGTGGCCACACCGATTTCATCGGTGCCACAAAGCATCCATGGAAGAACACCAACACCTTCTGGGAAGACGACAACACATTCTGTCGACATGGTCCACAAGGTGTGAGAGAAGGCCTTCTCATCTAAAGGATGAACATAAGTCATCGCTAAGATGTTGGTTGGATGACAATGCATGACGACTCTGTTTTCAGGATCGACTGCCAGTCTAGCCATATGGGACATTAAGTGAGCGGGCAATTCAGAAGTGAATCTTCCGCCATCCTTATAACCCCATAAGAGTTCAGCATGACTGCCGTCTTTGGCAATACGGATGATACCAGTATTGGTTTCAGGATCAGCTTCGACATTCTTGAAATACTTGCCAGTGCCGGTGACTAAGAAGATCTTACCAGCGACTTTTTTTGCATCCAGGCTAGAAGACTGAATGCCGGCAAAAGGAATATCGCGGATGACATGATCTAAATCAAGGTATTGGGCAACTTCTTTTTCATCTAGCAAATAGGAAATGTTGCCGCCATTTCTCTCATCCCATCCCAAACGATACATATTAGATGCCGTTTTTTCAAATTCTATTAAGAATGGAGCAGTTAAAATATCTTTCATAATTCTTCACCTTTCAATAATCGTAATGAACAACAATTCTTTTTACTCTTCTTTAGGCAAACAATGGAGAATAAATTGATCGTATTGGCTGTCCCAGTTGTCGGTTTCTTGAGGATGATAGATTTTGGTTTGTATTGATCTAGTTATATCTTCTCGAGCTGAGTCGACAGAAGCAATGTCATGTAGGGATAACAGTTGCGCTATACTGTTTCCTAAGACAGTTGCTTCACTAGGACCGGTAATGACATCAATGCCACAGGCGCTAGCTGTGTATTGATTTAATATCGAAGCTTGGTTTCCTCCGCCAACCACAAGGATAGATTTGATCTTTGTCTTGGCAAGAGATTCTAATTTGGCGAT
The DNA here is from genome assembly GCA_900313465.1 of uncultured Clostridia bacterium. GTDB lineage: Bacteria > Bacillota_I > Bacilli_A > RFN20 > CAG-288 > Enterosoma. Next base: position 8,936 of record OMRU01000004.1, on the reverse strand, counting down.
GATTCCCTTATAGGTCAAGGCCATGGATTTATAGATGACTTTCAGCATTTCTCCTGGCGTCTGAGGATATTGCTGGTTGGTCTTCTTACAATAGGTGGCTACTTTTTCTAACATGTCACCTGGTGTTTCAAATATCGGATCATCGACATTTAAGAAGGTGTTGATATCATTAGCCTCGTTAACTAAAGAGACGATATCTTTGACCTCGATATGGATATGATGTTTCTGGTAATCTTCTCTTACCTGGTTACATAAGAACATACCCATGGTGTTCTTTAAGAAACGGATGGTAGAGTGATAGCCGATTTCATTGGTGAAATTTGCTTCAAGACTTTCTTTGTTGATGATAGGATGATCTAATTCCGTACCGATCAAAGACCAGGTTCCAGAGGAGATATAGGCAAAGTTACCTTTGCCATTGCTGCCTAAGACAGCACTGGCAGTATCGTGAGTACATACGGCAATGACAGGAATGTCTTTGTTGATGTTCTCAGGTAGGAATTCTTTTTTCAGCTTTCCGTATTCTTCTCCTGGATGGATGATCTTTGCAAAGATTCTTTCAGGGACATGAATCAGATTTAATAATTCTTCATCCATCTTTCCTTCTTTTTGGGAATATAAGGAAGTAGTAGAGGCGTTTGTTTCCTCTAGTCTTGCTTCTCCTGTTAAGTAATAGGCGATTAAATCTGGAATCATCAGAAACGTATCTACATCAGCATAGTCGATTGTTTCTGAAGCCAATTGGTAGATGGTGTTGAAATGAAGATTCTGAATCCCTACTTTTTGATAGATATCCTTAAATGGCTTCTTCTCAAGCAATTCTTTTTGAGACTGGAACGTTCTTGTATCGCGATAACAAATAGGATCATTTAAAAGTTTTCCATCTTTGATAAAGCCATAGTCAACACCCCAGGTATCAATACCGATTGAAGCGATGTCTGGGTTTTCCATTAAGGCTTTCTTGATACCAGTGATGATGTTTTCCATCAGGTAAGAAAAATCCCATCTCAAGGTATTGTTATCCTGATAGACTTTATTGGAAAAACGGGCGTTTTCGACATAGGAAAACTGGTGGTTTTCATGACTGACAGTCATGACACGACCGCTGGTTGCTCCTAAATCTATAGCGATGACTTTCATAATCTCAATATGCCTGAACACAAATACCTTAACACATTTCACAGCGCAAATGCTGAATTGTACATGAAATTGATAAATCCAATTTTTAACTAAAGGAAATAATCAAAAACAATCACAAACGAAACTTAAATCCGGAATGTAAAATACTTATAGATAAAATGTAACCCCTTTATTTGCTCATTTGGTATTGATTTTGAAAATTATGATTTCTGGGAAATGACCTGACTTTGAATCAATTCATAAAAGAAATGATTTTCAAGTGTAAAATAAATTTGATATTTTAATATTGTGAGGATTGTGCACGATGAGTAAATTCAAGATATTCAGAATCATCAGCCTTTCATTGAATACTATCTGTTTCATCATGGTGTTGATCACCATCATTTTGAAAGTCGGCAACTTTGTTGTAGATTCTATCTTTGCCAACTCGGGATTGAGCATTTTCTTGTTTTTTACCATTTTGTCTAATGCTTATCTTGCATTGACTTCTCTAGTGATGATTCCTTATCAGGTATTTTCGATTAGGAAACAAGAAAACCAAGTTCCCTTGTGGTTGATGGTGGTTCATTTTACTGCGGTTGTCTCGGTGATGATCACTTGCTTAGTCACCTTGTTCTTCTTAATGCCGACAAGAGCAAACAATGGAAATAATCCATTAGATCTGATTGCAGGATTATATTTCCTCGTGCATTTAGCTGTTCCTGTTCTTGCTATGCTCAACTTCTGTCTTTTGATGGTCGAGCCAACCTTACAATTTAGATGGACTCCTTTTGGTCTTCTTCCTCTAATTGCTTATGCCATATTCTATATACTTAATATCAAATTTGAGTTTGCTTCTGTCATAGGTGGCGATGGCAAAGCCTATTATGACTGGTATGGTATGTTTGGTAGTGGCGATATAGGAAGAATGGTGATTGTTGTTTTAATCATGCTTTTTGCTAGTTATCTGATTTCTTTTGTCCTTTGGTTGATGAACTTGATCTGTCGTCATCTTTTCAAGGGTTATGACGATGATGAAGGAGAAGAAATCACACTTGAGGATGAAGAACCTACTATAGAAGAAGAAATTCCAGAACCTAAAAAGAAGACGACTTCTGTTTCTCATTTAGAGCACAAATACAAAGATGGCGAAAGAACTTATCACATCTCTAGACATATGCTTTCTCAGCAATGGCAAGTCAAACTTGCCCATGGTGAAAAAGCCATCAAGTTATTTGCTACCCAGGCTGAAGCCATCCGCTTTGCCAAAGATTTAGTCAAAACTCAGGGCGCTTCTATTCGTGTCCATTCCTTAAAAGGTGAAATCAGAAAACATTAAATCTATTTCTTCAGAAAGAAAAATTATGTGGTTTTAATTTGGTTTTTTCTATTCATTTAAAAGACATGGTTTTTTTTGTTTGGTTTTTTGCGATAAAGTATTTACTTTTAGATCACGAATGTCTATTATATTACCACGAAAAGCTTTTCACCCATAATAGTGAGCTGTCAATTGTTGTTTTGTTCCGTTAATAAAACTGTCAGTTTGTTTTGATGTTGTGAATCCCTTTTTATAAAAGGAAAAACTGTCTGGGGATAAAAATAAAAGACAGTAGAAAAAAATATGATTCCATTTATTTCCGCTGCTATCATTTCTCTCTCGATTATTTCTCCTTCTTCTACTAATCCTGTAACTCCAACCAGGCCAAACATTATTCACTGTAAACGAAAGAATCAACCTAAGAGTTATAAACCGGAAATTGAAGTAGAGTCGGGCGAATATGATTTAGGCTATTGGACTGTCAATATGTTCATTGGTAGACATCAAATGCTCAATGTTGGTGAACCAGAGTATTTGGGTATTCAAAAAATCCAGAACTTGACAAAGGGTGCTAATGGAAAGGTGTTTTCTGAAGCTACATTGGAAACTTCTGTTACCTTGTCTACATCTGAAACAATTGCTACATCAACCGCGATTTCTTATGAGGTGACATCATCTGTTAGTAGTAAAATTTCAGGTTATGGTGCGAGCGTTGCGTCGGGTGTTAATGTTAGTCAATTGTATACAATTCAAAACACACTAACGTATTCATTTGTTAAGACTGAAAGTGTTACAATGACTTTCCAGTTAGACAAAGATGTCATAGGCGACAATATTTTTAGAATTGTTGAAGCTGCTTATATTTATAAGATTCCTTGTGTTACTTGGGAATATGATGATTATTGGTGGGGTAAAACTGAGGTTTCTGGCAGTAGATTTGTCTTTGATACGTATGTTATAGCCGAACCATTTATTACTGTGGAAATTGATGGAGAATTAGTGCTGTAATATCGATTAATACTTAGCAATAGTCTGAGTTATTCTGATGAGTGATTTATAGTATTGTTGTGGTTGAGTTTTGGTGATAAAGAAAGGACATACTATTTCCATAATAAGGAAGGTATGACAATAACGACATAAAAATGAATAAGAAAATGATTGTTGCTGCTAGCGCTCTTTTGACCTTGTGCAGTTGTGGTGAAAAGTCCCCAGCTTCTCTTAGCAAATATGTGATTGAGAAGAAAGAAACCATCTCTCATCATAAGGTGGAACAGATTACACCAACCATCAACTGCGGTGCCCTTGGTGAGGTTAGTGTCACCTATGAAACTAACTATGAAGGTTTACCTGTCTTCTTCACTCAAGATTGTTCCATGAACAAAGATGAGTTGATCGCTTTTGCTGATACCTATCATTGTTCTCAACATATGATTGATGAAAAACATGCCGCTGTTGGTACTTCGTTATTCACCTACAATGATAATCATGAGAAGGAAGTATCTTTCACCATCAACGTGAATGGTGAAGGTTATCGAGCTGGTTATCTTACTGCTGATGTAGATGACTATTATGTCCTTGATCAGGAAAACAATATTTCATTCCATATTTATGCTTGTGTGACTCAACCTGTTGCTGAGGTTCTCGAAGCTTAACTTTCTCTGAATTGATGCCAGATTCTTAGGGGTCTGGCTTTTTTAATTTGGTTTTTTCCTCTGTACTTTATATAATATTTGAGTTTCCAAGAAGGATTTACGTATGATTTTCAATATCACAAATTACCATAACAAGCTCTCATTGATCGAGACGGAAAAAGCCATCAAGTTCATCAAGGATGGATTCCAGAAGAAACTGGCTAACGCTTTGAATCTGACTCGTGTCTCCGCTCCTTTATTTGTTTTCCAGAACACTGGTTTAAATGATGATTTAAATGGTGTGGAAAGAAAGGTGGAGTTCTCTGCCAAGGATTTAAATGGCAACATTCAGGTTGTCCAGTCTTTAGCCAAATGGAAGAGAAACGCCCTTCATAACTATGGCTTTAGTGTGGGTGAAGGTATCTACACGGATATGAATGCGATTCGCAGAGATGAAGATTTGGATAATCTTCATTCTATCTATGTTGACCAATGGGATTGGGAAAAAGTGATTCGCAAAGAAGATAGAAATCTCGATTATCTTTTTGACACGGTCAAAGCGATTTATCATGCTGTGGTAGAAGAGGAAAGAGAAGTCAATGCTAAGTATGACTGCTTAAGTGAAAAACTTCCTGATGAGATCACTTTTATCTCTACCGAAGAACTAGAAGAGAAATATCCAACCTTATCTCGTAAGGAAAGAGAAAACAAGATTACTCAAGAACATCATGCTGTCTTCTTATATCATATCGGTTGGCCACTTAAAGATGGTCTTCCTCATGATGGTAGAGCAGCCGATTATGATGATTGGAATTTAAATGGTGATATCCTTCTTTATAATCCTGTCTTACATAGAGCTTTTGAAATTTCTTCTATGGGTATCAGAGTTGATGCAAAATCCATTCAGGAACAACTCAAGTTCAAGCATGATGAAGTGAAACTCTTCTCTCCTTATACTCAGAACATCATCATGAATGTCTTACCACTTTCTATCGGTGGTGGTATCGGTCAATCCCGTCTTTGTATGTATTTCTTAGAAAAGGCTCATATTGGTGAAGTTCATCCTTCCTTATGGTCTGATGAAGATAAGAAAAAAGCCGAAGAATTAGATATTCATCTTCTTTAATCGGATAGATATGGCAAATCGATATCGTATTGGTTTTCTAGGTTTAGGAAACATGGGTTCAGCCATCCTAAATGGCATCTTAACGCAAAAGATATTCTCTGAAAATGAGATTGCCTTTTATGCCCCAAGCAAGATGACAAAAGAAAAGTATTCTTCTATCGGTATCCATCTTGCTACGGATGAAGTTTCTCTTTGTCAGGATAGCGAAATCATCATTCTAGCTATCAAACCTCAGATCTATTCCGAAGTCTTTGAAAAAATCAAAGAAATTTCTTATCAAGGAAAAGTCATCATCTCTCTTGCTCCAGGAAAAACAATCTCCTATCTTGAATCTATTTTTCAAGGTGCAGATATCATCAGGGCTATGCCAAATACTCCAGCAAAAATTGGTAAAGCCATGACTACGATTGCATACCATCATGAAGAAGGATTTATCAAAGTGAAAGATATCTTTTCTTCCATTGGTGAATACATCGTTCTAAAAGAAGAACAAATTGATAAGGCTATACCACTAAATGGTTCGCTTCCTGCCTACCTGTTAGAATTTGCAAAGGACTTTATTGCCATGGGTGAAGAAACAGGATTGAGCAATAAGGAAGCAAAAGACCTGGTCTTAAAATCGATCATCGGTTCATGTCTTTTGGCGCTAAACAGTGATGAAGATATTGATTGTTTGATCAACCAAGTTTGTTCAAAAGGCGGTTCAACAATTGCTGGTCTTGATGAACTAAGAAAGAATAAACTTCAGGAAACAATTGAAAAGTGTTTCCGTGCCTGTGTTAGAAGAAGTAAAGAATTAGCTAACGAATAAAGCTCGTTACAAGCGGGCTTTTTCTTTTTGTAACCTACATGATAAGTTGAAATGTAGGTTATAAAATTATCAAGAAAAAGAACAGCCTTTCACAGCTGTTCTTTTGTGGTTAGTTTGTCTTGGTAAAGGTGATCGTCGCACTAGAGGAACTGACGTTATCGAAACTGATATTGAATGGAAGAGAAGAACCAGAGTTCATCTTTGTATTGTTTGGGAACTGAGCTTTGTAGGAGGTGAGATTAAACGTATTTCCCGTCTTGAACAAATCAGTGTTCTTAGCTGAAGTAACACTTCTGGAAAGAGTAGTGCTCTTACTAGCCTGAATCAAGTGAATCAATTCATAACCAGTGTCGGTAACACCATCTTCATAGACTAAGGAAGTACAATAATCTTTACTGTTGGAAGCGGCGACTTGATAAGAATATTCTTTGTTGCCAACCATACCATTCTTGACAGTTGTCTGGTTAGCATAGAAAGCATTGGATTCATACCATCCACGCTGGTTGCTATAAGAATATTCGATACAAGCGATTCTAGCATCGATATGCCACATGCGGACACCGGCCTGGTTATAACCGATTTCTCGATTGCTATAAGCGGTGGTGGAATCTAACTGGTTTAATCCATCTGGTGTAAATAATTCTAACAAGAGGTATTCGCCAAAGGCGGTACCGTTATAAGTTCCAGGAACAGGAAGGATGATACAATCACCAGAAGAGGTGGCTGGTTGTAAAGTGATGGTACAAGTATCCGTGACAACATAAGGAGTAAGCCAACCTAAGGCTAACTTGGAAAAAGCATCGTGATCGTAGATGTTGTTATCCATCATGACGCAACAACCGGCTGGAGCCTTGCTCTGATCATAGTCATAGTAGTCATCAAGACCCATCATATGACCAAATTCGTGAGTCATGGTATGACAATCGATTTTGCCTCCTGGCTCACAACCAGGGCCTTCATATAAGAAGTCATAACTGGCCCAGAAATAGGCGGAAGGAATAGGAGTTGTGACATTGCCAGCTACACCTTGGTTGAGCCAGAAACAATAAGCCCAGAAAAGATCGACTTCGGGATCGATATTGGCTATGGCCTGGCTATTAGTGGCATTAGGTGCAGAATAGATGGCAATGATACCATCGATATAACCGTTCTGATCGTTATCATAGATGGTGGTGTCTACACTTGGGTTATTGGTTTTGTAATCTTGGAAGGCATCGCTGACGTATTTATCTGATTTGGTGAGGATGGTGGAGTTGTTGACCTGAGTATTCATAATCTGACTAGCGGTCTTGTTGGTCTTGTAGACATCGGCGATGGTGACATTGAGATTCAAGGCGTTGAAGGAAGACTTCTTATAATAGGAAGATAAGGATTCCCAGTATAAGGTATCGCTTGCTCCATTGCCGTTCATGACTCTGTTGAGATCGTCTTTCAATTCGGCATCGTTTGCATAAGGAGCCTTATTATTGCCATAGAACGGATAATCGGACACTTCAATCGGGATACATAACAGGTTGACTGTGGTACTGGATCTAGAAGGGACAGAGGAAACACCACTAGATAGGTCGATAGCAGAATAATTGAAGGTGTCATCAATCGATGAGTCGTCGATGTAGTAACCAGTATTCTCACTAACGGATGATTCCTGAATAGAGGAGTCTTCTTTAGAGGAAATCGTTTCTTCAGAAGAACTGATACTGGATTGTTCGCTAGAGGAATCCTTAACAGAACTATTGGTGATAGAAGAAGTGTCTGCTACGCTAGTGGAAGTGGAGTCGATAGAAGTAGAGGTAGTAGTAGAAGAAGTCGTAGTGATGGTGGTAGAAGAATCACTTGAACTTCTGGTATTGGTGTTGATACCAGGGATATAAAGCGTGCAGGAACTGATCAACAGGCTATATAGGATTACCAACAAAGGTTTGAATTTTTTCATGTAAATAAACTCCTTTCTGCTCTTCTACAGGGGCAAATTGTAAAAATTCCGTGTAAATAATATACCTTAATCCAAAGGAAAAAGAAAAAAATTTTTAAGTTTTTTTCAAGTTTCGGCTTTAATACATCACTACTATCTAAGAAATTTAGATGAAAAAAGGGTGAATCCAATTTAGATTCACCCGTGATTTTTAAAGCTTTACTTGATGATATCGCAATGCATGTAAGGACGTAAGACTTCTGGAACAGTGATGGAGCCATCTTCGTTCTGATAGTTTTCGATGATGGCAGCAACCGTTCTACCGACAGCCAAACCAGAACCGTTGAGAGTGTGGACAAATTCGGTCTTGGAATCCTTGGTTCTCTTGAAACGGATGTTCATACGTCTGGCCTGATAGTCGACGTCATTGGAGCAGGAAGAGATTTCCTTATAGGTCTCAGTGGTTGGGACCCACATACCATCCTTTTCTTCGTATTCGTTATAAGATGGCATCCAGACTTCGATATCGTAGCACTTGGCAGCGGAGAAACCGACATCACCAGTGGATAAGCAGACTCTTCTGTATGGAAGTTTGAGCAATTCAAGAATTTTTTCGGCTTCTTCAACCATGGATTCAAGTTCATCATAAGATTGTTCTGGTAAAGCGAACTTGACCATTTCAACCTTCTGGAACTGATGCTGACGTAAGATACCTCTGGTATCTCTACCAGCAGCACCGGCTTCAGCTCTGAAGCAGGAAGAATAAGCGCAGAATCTCTTTGGAAGATCATCAGCGGATAAGATTTCATCTCTGTAGAGGTTGGTGACAGGAACTTCAGCAGTTGGAATCAACCAATATTCTTCACCGGTATTGTTGGTCATATAGGCCTGGTCAGCGAACTTTGGAAGCTGGCCGGTACCAGTAAGAGAATCAGTGTTGACAAGATATGGTGGGAGAACTTCCGTAAAGCCATTGGCGATGTGAGTATCCAACATGAAGGAAGCAACACTTCTTTCAA
>OMRU01000044.1 GCA_900313465.1 uncultured Clostridia bacterium | reverse complement strand
GTTTTGCCGACACCGGCACCACCAAATAAACCGACTTTACCACCCTTGATATAAGGACAAAGCAAATCGATGACTTTGATACCTGTTTCGAAGATTTCGGCATGGGTGGACTGGTCCTGGAACTTCGGTGGGTCATTATAGATGGAATGAGTCTGTTCGGCTTTGAATTCACCAGCTTCATCAATCGGCTGACCTAAGACGTTGAACATTCTGCCTAAGACTTCCTTACCGACAGGAACCTGGATTGGAGCACCGGTATTTAAGACAGTCAAACCGCGCTGAATACCTTCCGTAGCGCCCATAGCGATACATCTGACCGTATCATCACCGATATGCTGTAAGACTTCCAGTGTCAATTCTTTACCCTGGGCCGTAGTGACCTTCAAGGCCATGAGAAGCGGAGGAATGTTGTTTTCGCTGAAACGTACATCGATGACAGGACCGATAGCCTGAACAATTACACCTTCATTTGGATTCATGGTATTTTCCTCCATTATTCTTTCTTCTTACCAGCATTGGCGCCGGCAACGACTTCAGTAATTTCCTGCGTAATGGCATTCTGACGTGCCTTGTTGTATTCCAACTGCAACTGCGCCTGAATCTTATCAGCAGCATCGGTAGCAGTTTCCATAGCATTTCTACGACTTGCAAGTTCGCTTAATTCAGATTCAATCAATTTGTGATATAAGGATGCGTCGATGTAGTGGGGAAGAATCTGTTCAAGAACGGACTGGACATCCGGTTCAAAAATAGGTGGGTTGAGACTCTTTTTGACTTCATCTACTCCTTCAAGTTTAGGATCAAGCGGTAAGAGTTGATGTAAGACAGGAGTAAAAGTCAAAGAGTTGACATATTTGGTATAGACTAAGACAACCTTGGAATAATTCTGACTCTTGTAGAGACGAACAATCTGATGTCTCATTCTTCTGACAGCAGAATAAGTGAAATTATCTAAGAGGTCGACATAATCGGTATGCTTCTTGAAATCTTTGTTGTTGTAGTGAGATAAACCCTTGGTGCCGATGAAGAAGAGTTCATCCTGTTGCTTTAACACAGGATCGAGCGCCTTGAACAGGTTATAGTTATAAGCACCGCAAAGTCCAAGGGTAGAAGTGACAACAATATATAACGTCTTATCCTTGTTGTATGAAGTCAGAATGTTCGGTTTTCCAGCCTCATAAAAATCAACACCAGCTAAAGTGCGGAGCATCGTCTGATTCATTCCGGTGATATACGCCTTGTTTTCTTCAAAATACTTTTTCCATCTCTGATATTTCACACTGGCGACAAGTTTCATCGCCTTGGTGATTTTTTCAGTTGAACGGATCGTAGTGATACGGCGTTTTGTGTTGACTAAGGATTCTGGCATTTAATTATTCAAGACTTTCTAAAATAGCTTTGACGGAATCATCGATGAGAGCTTTGGTCTCATCGGATAACAATTTGGTTTCTTTGATGGCGGTATAGACTTCATTATGGTTGGCTTTGATATGAGAACGAATCTTTTCTAAGACAGAAGAGATCATCTTCAAGGCCACATTATCAATCTGATGAGACTGAGCAATATAAATCTCAATAACCTCATCTTCCATGCTTAATGGGGAGTACTGTTTCTGCTTTAAGACTTCCATCAGGACACCACCATGTTGCAAGATGCTCTTGGTCGTTGGGTCTAAATCGGAACCAAAACGAGAGAAGTCGAGCATTTCATTGTAGTTGGCAAGTTCAATCTTCAAAGAAGAAGCAACCTTCTTCATGGCTTTGATCTGAGCGGAGGAGCCGACACGGGAGACGGATAAACCGGAATCGACGGCAGGTCTCTGACCCTGGTTGAACAAGTCGGTGGTCAAGAAAATCTGACCATCGGTGATAGAGATGACGTTAGTTGGAATATAGGCGGAAATATCACCAGCCTGAGTTTCAACAATTGGTAAAGCGGTCATAGAACCGCCACCATAGGCCTTGTTAAGCTTACAAGAACGTTCTAGTAATCTGGAGTGGAGATAGAAGATATCACCAGGATAAGCTTCACGACCTGGGGATCTCTTCAAAAGCAAGGATAAAGCACGATAAGCGACAGCGTGCTTGGATAAATCATCATAAATGATAAGGACATTCTTACCATGCTTCTCCCAATATTCACCCATACTGGTAGCGGCATAAGGAGCGACATAAAGCATAGGAGCGGATTCACTAGCAGAAGCATTGACGATGACAGTATAGTCAAATGCGCCGTGGTCTTTTAATTTGGAGACGATTTGAGCAATGGTGGAATTCTTCTGACCGATAGCACAATAGATACAGATAACATCTTTACCCTTCTGGTTGATGATGGTATCAATCGCGATAGCGGTTTTACCCGTCTGTCTATCGCCGATAAGCAATTCTCTTTGACCCTTACCGATAGGAATCATACTATCGATAGCCTTGATGCCGGTTTCTAAAGGTTCGTTAACCGACTCACGGGTCATGATGCCAGGAGCTGGAGATTCGATTGGATAATTATCGCTGGCAACAATCTCACCATTGCCATCGATTGGTTCACCAAGTGCGTTGACAACTCTGCCAAGTAATCCATCACCAACAGGAACAGAGACAACCTTGCCAGTCAATTTGACAGGGTCACCTTCAAAGATGGTGGTATCCTTACCTAACAAGACGCAGCCGACAGAATCTTCGTTGAGGTTCATAACCATGCCATAGACATGATTGGGGAATTCCAAAAGTTCACCATACATGGCTTTATCCAAACCATAGATGGTGGCGATACCATCACCGACAGAAACGACGGTGCCGACATCGCTGGTTTCGATTTTATCTTCGTAGGAACTGATCTCTTTCTTGATGAGATTTGTAATCTGGTCAATATCTGCCATGGTTTAACCTCCTAATCCTGAACGATTAATTTATTACGTACCTGATTCAACTTGTTGTCGATAGAATAGTCATATAAGGTATCGTCGATATAGACGCGCATACCAGCGATGACTTTCTTGTCGATCAGGACTCTGAAGACGACTTTCTTCTGATATTTTTCCGAGAAGGCTTCTTCTAGTTTGTGAAGTGTAGCCTCGGATAATTCAAACGGAGTGTACACTCTTCCTTCCAGGATTCCTTGATCCTCGTGATAGAGATGCTCGAAGTGTTTGAACATCTCATCAAAGTAGGCGATGGCTTTTTTCTTGATGAGAACCTGTAAAAAACCGAGTGTTGCGATATCTACTTCTTTTTTAAAAGCATTCTCGAGAAGCTGGTCTTTATCTTTCTTCATCACCATCGGTGAGGAGAGAAACTTGATGATTTCATCATTCTTCTTGAAGACACCGGAAATGAGATTGAGGTCTTTGTGAAAGACTTCAATCTTATTTTTCTCTTTTGCTAAAGAGAAGTACGCTTGAGCATAGTGTTTCAGAAGCGAATGATCCATATTGATTAATCTTCTTTCTTCATCTGATTGATGAAGTCGTTGACGACTTTTTCGTTATCTTCTTCATTGATTTCACGGCCTAAAATCTGCTTGGAGGCATCAATGGCAGTGCTGACGATGGCGTTATGAGCCTCACGGTCAACCTGCTTTTGTCTTTCCAAAGCATCCTTTTCGCCCTGTGCACGGATGTTGTTAGCATCCTCGTTGGCCTTGTTGATGATACTTTCTGCTTTCAGGGAAGCTTCTTTAGAAGCGTCCTCGACAATCTGAGCAGCCTGGAGACGGCTGTCCTTGATGTTCTGGGCAGCGACTTCTCTATCCAGTTGAGCATCATGCTTAGCCTTTGCAGCATCAGAGATATCTTTTTCGACGGCATCCTGTCTGGCTTTGAGTTTGTTTTTGATTGGTTTATAGGCAAACTTAAAGAAGATGAAGACCATCACCAAAAAGGCACCTAACTGGGTCAAAGTGATCCATAAGTTAGGACTTAAGGCTTTACCGACTGTGTCTTGAACAGAGTTGGTAATGTTGGAGGTATCGCAGGAAGTCAATACCAAACCAGAACCGATGAACAATAACGAAGTCTTGAACTTCTTATTCATCTTATCCCTTTCTATTAGGCGGCTAAGGAACTTGGGCCGACAACGAAGATCAATAAGATGGCTAAGACTAAGCCGTAAATAGCGACGGTTTCACAAAGGGAAACGCCTAAAATCATACTGGAACGTAAGTTGCCGGTAGCTTCTGGATTTCTGGCCATACCCTTTAAAGCAGAAGAGCAGACAAGACCTTCGGCGATAGAGGAAAAACCCATACCGACAAGGATGATACCGACACCGATATAAAGCATACCGGCTGCATCGTAGATAGTGCCACCGCTGGTTTCAGCGAGAGCTAAGATAGAGTTTAATAAATTCATAATAAGCCTCCTTTAGATTAACTGGCTTCTTACATCTGAGCTTTTAAGGTAACAGCTTGAGCCATCTTCTTCTGAGCCTCTTCTGATGGTGCTTCCTGTGCGATGTCCATCATGGTGATCATAACGAAGACTAACGACTGTATAAAACCGCTAAAAGCGTCGAAGTAAGCATGCATGACTGGCATGATGAGAGGACCGGCAATCAAACCAAATCCACCCAGTATGTTATTTAAAGCATTATATAAAAGGGTCATGATACAAAAGCCGGCAAACGAGTTGCCAAACAATCTGATACCCAAAGAAATCATCGGCGAGAAATTGGTGATCAAAGGAACAAATGGTGGGAAGGTGAAGACAAACTGTTTCCAGTAATTGAATTTCTGTGTTCTCAATTTGGTGACTTCAATCATGATGACGGTAAGTAAACCAAGAGATAAGGTTGTACCAGCACTGGTAAATGGGTTTGGCATCTGAGTGAACAGAGTTGTTTCATTCAAAAGATATCCGTCGGCAGCACTTCCTAAATAGATGAAGTTAGGAATACCCATCATACCGATGAAGAAACCGATGAGAATAAATAAGAATAAGGCGATGATATAAGCGCCAAAATCAGCAAAATATCTTGGACAACCCATGATATTGGAAATCTGTTTGTCCGCCCAACCGATTACAGTTTCAGCAGCGTTGACAATTCCTTTTGGCTTATCCAGAGGTGAATATTTCTTTTGCTTAAAATAGATGACAAAAGAAAGGATGATAATAATCAAACAAGTGGCAATGCCAGTGATGAATTCTCCGGTGATGTTTTTGACAAAGTCAGGACTTAAGATTCTATCGATGTTCATTATTGATTTTCTTGTCTTTGGTATTATTCACTTCTTGCTTCGACTTAATTATGAATAATATCATAATTATAATATAAACCAATATCACTTCAAAGAAAGGAACGAGCAAAAATAAAGCGTTTACAGTTTCTTGTATCCAAGGAACAAAAAAACGGATCAGTGCAGGTATCGCAATTGCTACTCCAATCATCAGATAGCGAAGAATAATCTGAAAAATGAATTTAGCTACATGATAGTTGATTCTTTTTGGGACCTTATAGAAAGTCAGGAATATAGGATAGATAAAGAATAAGGGAAAACCAAAGAAAAGAATATGGCCATATAATCCGACAATCAGAAAGCCAATACACGTTCCTATTATTAGAATATATATGGTAGAAAATACGATGATCAGGTTTCTCTTTTCTTTTGTCATAGAATCTAACTATAGCACAAATTGAAAGAAATAGAAAAAAGTAATTGACAACACGCCTCAACATCTTTATAATTACTTTTGCTTTGGGCATTTAGCTCAGCTGGGAGAGCATCCGCTTGACGTGCGGAAGGTCACAGGTTCGAGCCCTGTAGTGCCCACCATCTCAAAGTAAAATATCTCCCAAGATAATTCTTGGGAGATTTTTTTGTCTATCTGGAGCAGTACTCAAGAGGCTGAAGAGAACGGTCTTGAAAACCGTCAGACGGCGAATAACCGTGCGGGAGTTCAAATCTCCCCTGCTCCGCCATTAAATAACTAGAATTGTGATACGAGAAATCTGTCACAATTTTTTTTATTTTTGGGGTAAAAATATTAACCACTTTATTAACCGTTTCTTCTTCTTCTTCTTCTTTTATTAGCCACGTCAAGAAAATTAAGCACTACAAAATGTGTATCAAATGTGATACAATATATTTTGGAGATGATAGGTATGTCTAAAGAAAATAAAAACGAACTGATTCACATTAGAATAGAGCCAACAGTGAAAGAAAAGGCAGAAAATATTTTTAATAAGCTTGGAATTAATATGTCTTATGCTGTATCTTTATTTTTAAATCAAGTAATACTTAAAAATGGCTTTCCTTTTAATGTGGAATTGCCAAAAGTTAATGAAACTGAATTAGAATCTTTAGCTAAAATAATTGAATCAACTGGTGGTAATGGAGCAGTAAGTGAAAAGAATCAAAAAATTATTCATTTGTATTCTTTAGGTGAAATTGATTATGAGACGGCAGTATTTGCTATAAAGAGGAGTTTTATGTAATTATGACAGATCCGTATGTATATGAAGGTACTAATGTACTAATCAATTTAGCAAATATTAAGGAACAAGATAAACTTGATAATTTTGAAACGACTTTATCGCGTGTTGCAATCGTAGAATTATTGAAAAATCCTATTGATATAACTTCAACAAAAGATATATTTGAGATTCATAAAAGATTGTTCAAAGAAGTATATTTTTGGGCAGGAAAGCCTAGAACAATAAACATTTATAAAACAGAACCGGTTCTTGGATGCTTATCTGTCAATTATTCTGATCATAATCAAATTATGAAAGATTTAAATAAAATTCAGAAT
>OMRU01000068.1 GCA_900313465.1 uncultured Clostridia bacterium | reverse complement strand
TTAGAAAACTTTAAAAATGCATTCCTCAAGATAGGAAAATGTGTCATAATTCTTTTATAACAATAAAATTTTCATCATCTCCATCCAGCCTCTTTATGAGAAAGGAGTAGAAAAGCAAATAGCTTTATACATACTTTTTGTAATGTGATTGTCTTTACATTGTCGTGACTATAGAATATAATTATTGAAAGATAAGGAGGAATAATATGGCATTATTGCAAATAAGAGTTGACGAAGAGCTGAAGAACCAGGCTAATGCAATCTATAATGAATTAGGAATTGATTTATCTACTGCTGTAAGAATGTTTTTAAAGAAAAGCATTTTAGAAGGAGGCATCCCTTTTGATACTAAAGTAGATTCCTTGACGTTAAGCGCAATTTTATCAGTTGATAAGATGAGAACAACGTCTGAAAGCAATGGAAACTCTGAAATGAGTTTAGATGAAATTAATGAAGAGATAAAAGCAGCAAGAAAAGAGAGAAAAAACAGAAGATGAAATATTATGCTGTGATTAACATACAATGGAGGCATTTCTAATCACCGGAAATATCAAACATTATCCGATAAGAAACTATATTGTAACGCCAAAACAAATGATTGATATTATCAGTTCAAGACCAATTAATCCGAAATTAAGATATATTTTACCAAGTCATCGTTTGTAATAACCTCAACCATATTTTTATCCAGCCTCTTTATGAGAAAGGAGTTCACCTATCCTTATGAGCAACAAACTATGTGTCGTCTTTCCCGGTCGCAGATATTCTTGTGATCGTTCCTTGCTTTATTATCCCAGTTGTTATTTTTCTCGTCTTGGTTATCAGATGGTATTTCTTCACTATGATGCTCATCGTGAGAAGCAAGACATGCTCCCTTTAAAAGAGAATTTTCTTCTCGCATATAAGGAAAGCAAACTGATTCTCAATCAGATTGATTTCTCAAAATACGAGAAAGTCATCTTCTTATCTAAATCCTTGGGTACCATTATCGCTGGACAATATGCTAGCGAAAAGAATATTCCTAATCTGACTCAGGTGTTCTTCACACCTGTAGATAAGACTCTTCCTTATATCAACAAGGAAGACTTGATTTTCGCCGCAGAGAAAGACTCCTATATGGAAGATACTTCTCTTAAGCTTGCCAGTTTTCCTCACGCTCATATTCTTCCCATACAGGCTCATTCATTAGAAGATAAAGAAGATGAACTTCACTCTTTAAAAATTCTTGAGGCCATCATAACAACCATCCAAGACTTCTTCCAAAAGAAATAATTTGTATTTACGGCATTCAATTTGGATTTTCACCTTATCTAACGTAATACTTTTCAGTACACATACAAAGGATCATTCAAAGTTGCTTACTTCTTCTAGAATGAATTTTTTTCTTTGCTATAATCTCTTTTGCTGATTACGAAAGAAAGAGGTTATCCATTATGTATCAAGAATTGCAAAAGGGATGGTTGGAAGTCATCTGTGGTCCGATGTTTGCCGGTAAGAGTGAAGAACTCATCCGTCGCGTCAAGACCCTTACCTACGCTCATCAAAAAATCGTCGCCTTCAAACCAGCGATTGATAACCGTTATGATAAGACCGCCATCGCTTCCCACGATGGTGAAAAATATCAGGCATATGCCGTAAGAAACACCAAGGAGATCGACGAGCTTGTCACTCCTGATGTTCAGGTTGTCGCCATCGACGAAGTTCAGTTTTTTGGTGACCCTATCATCCAGTTAGTAGAAAAGTTTGCTGACTCTGGCATCCGTGTCATTGTCGCTGGATTGGATACTGACTTCAGAGGCGAACCTTTTGGTCCAATGCCTGTTCTTTTGGCGAGAGCTGAATTTGTCACGAAATTGACCGCCGCCTGTACCGTCTGCGGTTGTGCCGCAACTAGAACGCAGCGCTTGGTTGATGGTCAACCCGCCAAATATGATGATCCAATCATTCAGGTTGGCGCCAAGGAATCCTATGAAGCCCGTTGTCGAAAACATCATATTGTTCCCGGCAAACCAAAACTCGATTAATTTCAATTTTTGACTACAAATCCACTCCTTAATATTGTTACAATATTAACACCATGGGTTTAAAAGATATCAAAAACAAGTTCTTCACCCACAAAATAGAGGGAAGTGAAGACATGCAAAAAAGCAAAAAGAAAAAAGTCGAAAAAGCAAATGAGTCTGAAACTGTCGAGAAAAAGGAAATAGATTCCCCTGTTCAGCCAACGGAAAAGACCAAGAAAGAAGAGAAAATCGAAAAGGTCGAAAAAACACCTAAGACTGGAAAAATCGACAAGGCTGAAAAAGCCGAAAAGACACAAAATGCTGAGACAGAAAAGGCATCAGAAGATGCCCCTGTTTCCAGTAATGAGGAAAAAGAAAAGCCAAAGCAGAAGGAAAAGCCAAAATTCCGCGACAAAGAAAAAGCCAAAAAAGAAACCGATGACGATCAGCGCTCCAACAATAAATCCACCTTCAACAGAAGACAGTTACCTCTTGATACCCCAAGATTCCAACCAACCATCGATCAGGGTTTAACAGAAGAACAAATCAACCAGCGCAAAGAAAACAATCTGACCAACACCTCCAGATTAGCTACCTCCAAGAGTGTCGGTCGTATCATTTATGAAAATGTCGTCACGTTCTTTAATTTGCTCTTGTTTGGTATTGCACTATTGCTGATCATCTTCCAGCAATACATGCAGCTTACCTTCCTTGTTATCGCCATCATCAATACCGCTATCGGTATCTTCCAGGAAATTAAAGCGAAATATACCATCGATAAACTGAAGCTCGTCACCTCAAGTTCTTTTGAGGTCATCCGTGGAGGAAATAAGACAGTCCTTCAGACCGAAGACATCGTCTTAGATGATATCTATATTCTCAAGATGGGTGATCAGATTCCAACTGACTCCATCCTCAAAGATGGCAAGATCGAAGTCAATGAATCCCTGTTGACTGGTGAATCCTTGCCGATTTCCAAGAAGCCAGGCGATAAGATCTATGCCGGTTCCTTCATCGTCTCCGGTTCTGGTATCGTTCAGGCTGACTTAGTCGGCGATTACAATTACATCTCCGGCATCCAAGCTAAGGCTAAGGAATTGACCAAACCAAAATCTGAATTGGTCCGTTCTCTTAACGCTGTGATTAAGATCATCGGTTTCATCGTTCTTCCTTTAGGTGCCTTAACCTTCTGGACGCAATGGTTAGCAAACTATTCCGACGGCAAGGATCTCTTCCTGATTGCCGGTGATACAGTCAAAGCGATGGCCGCCAGTATGGTTGGTATGATTCCTTCTGGTATGTACCTGCTTACCTCTGTATCCTTAGCAACATCTATCTTGTCCTTATCCAAGCAAAACGCTCTGGTCCAGGACTTATATTCCGTAGAAATGTTAGCTCGTGTCAATGTGCTTTGCTTAGATAAGACTGGCACTTTGACCGATGGCACCATGAGAGTTGATGAAATCCTTATGGTCGATAACAGTTATGAGATGGATAAATTAGTCGGTTCCTATCTCTCATCCTTCCCTGAATCCAACCAGACTTCCATCGCCTTATCGCAGAAATTCCCACTGAGAAAGGAATATCGTGTCGTCAACACCATTCCATTCTCCAGTGCTAGAAAATATTCAGCCGTTGAATTCCATAACATGGGCACCTTCATTCTCGGCGCTCCAGAATACATCTACAAAGGCAAAGACAAAACCATCAGCGATTATATCGCCAAGAAGCAAACAGCCGGATATCGTGTCGTCATGCTTTGCCACAGCGATAACTCCATCATGAATGGTGAAATCAAAGATCGCTTTAAACCAATCGCCGCCTTCACTTTAGAAGACCACGTCCGTAATGAAGCCCCTGATACCATCAAGTGGTTTGTGGAAAATGGTGTCGCGATCAAGATCATCTCTGGTGATAATCCGCTTACCGCTAGCGAAATCGCCTTAAAATGCGGTGTCCCCGATGGTGATAAATGTGTTTCCTTAGAAGGTTTGAATGAAAGCCAGGTCAAAGAAATCGTTAACATCTATACCGTCTTTGGACGTGTCTCTCCAGAACAAAAAGCCATCATCATTGCAGAATTGAAACGTCAAGGCAAGGTCGTAGGTATGACCGGTGATGGTGTCAACGACTTGTTGGCTATGAAGAAAGCAGATTGTTCTGTCGCAATGGCAAATGGTTCTAGCGCAGCCAGAAACACTGCCAACTTGGTCTTGATGGATTCCAACTTTGCCTCTATGCCTTCCGCTGTCAGAGAAGGAAGAAGAGTCGTCAACAACGTGCAACGTTCTTCCGCTCTCTATCTGATGAAGACCATCTTCACCATCGTCTTCACCATCATTGTTTTGTTAACTTATCTCAATGGTGGCAATGGTATCAAGTATCCATTTGATCCAAATAACTTACTGATTACGGAAATGATCTGTATCGGCTTTGTTTCCGTCTTCTTAGCGGTTCAGCAAAACGATGCACCGATCAAAGGTCACTTCCTCTCCAACACCTTCATTCGTGCCGTTCCGGCAGGTTTATGTCTGATTATCGCTGTTGGTCTGAATTATATCTTCTATGCTATTCCAGGTAACTTCTTGGAATTCACACTCAACGAAGCGGGTCAATTGACCGCTCAGGATGAATTAGCCTTCAGAACACTGAATTCCTTAAGTATGACATTTGTCGGCTTAGGCATGGCATATAACTGCTGCTCTCCACTTTTCCCATTATCCA
This sequence comes from uncultured Clostridia bacterium, assembly GCA_900313465.1. Classification (GTDB taxonomy): domain Bacteria; phylum Bacillota_I; class Bacilli_A; order RFN20; family CAG-288; genus Enterosoma. The sequence goes on along the minus strand of OMRU01000068.1, from coordinate 457 downwards.
ATCGACAGAACCGTTATCGTTGCATCGGTTTTGGTATCACCGTCTTCTTAGCCTGTGTCATGATTTTCGGCTTTGGTGTCATCCCACCATCCTCTCCTGAATATCATTCATTCTGTCATCAGATTGTCGGTATTGACTTCCAAAGTCTTACCAAACCGATGTGGTTGCTCTTGATTATCTATCTCACTGGTATATCCGGTCTTCTTGGCATGTTGGTCCGCTTTACGGAAACGAGTACTTTTGCCCATAAGATGAGACTAGAAAAACCAGAAGTTCAGGGTCAAAAAGAGTTATCTCAAAAAAATTAAAATAATTTTGAAATAACTCTTGCAATAATTTTATGCTCGTAATATAATTTACAAGCACGATTTTGTTGCATGGATCCTTAGCTCAGTTGGTAGAGCAACTGACTCTTAATCAGTGGGCCAAGGGTTCGAGTCCCTTAGGATCCACCATC
>OMRU01000273.1 GCA_900313465.1 uncultured Clostridia bacterium | reverse complement strand
TTGTAAATATAGAAGGAACTGCACACAGCAGTATGTCTTTATTCGCACAGACTTCCCTGATATCCTTTGTAAACTCAACTTCTTCTGGAATAACCATGTCCGGGAGATTTTTTTGCCTTCTCGTTGTGGACAGCTGATCTATTTCTTCCGGAAGTGCAGACCAAACCTGAACATCATGCCCGGACCTGCTTAACATTCTGGTTAGAGCCATTCCCCATGTTCCGGCTCCAAGGACTCCGATTCTACTCATAAATTACTTCTTTCTTAATGTCATAATCTTCTGAAGAGATTCAATGATCATCTTTCTTTCTACAACTGTACAGTTTCTTCTTTTGAACAGTACACATTGGCCTACTTTATTCAGGAGGGCTACTTTGAAAAACACATCAACCGTATGAGAAACAAGTACCGTAAAAAGAGAAATGATATTTTATCACTGCTTACAGAGAGTCCTCTTTATCCTTTAGTTCATATCAAAGAAGAAAATGCTGGTCTGCATTTTCTTCTAGAAATTAAACAGGATTATGATTATGATCACTTTATTTCTTCTTGTCATACAAAAGGTCTTCATATAAAGACACTCAAGGACTATGGCGGAAAAGATGATAAAACATTGATCATCAACTATTCCTCATTACCACTTGCTTCCTTTAAAGAAGCAATCACCATTCTTTATGACGTATTAAAAAAGCTGTAGCATTAACGCTACAGCTTTTTAAGTTAGCGGACGCCACCTCCGCCTCCGCCGGAGAAGCCGCCGCCTCCACCGCCAAACGATGAGCCGCCTCCGCCACCGGAGAAGGCACTACCTGAATTGGCTGTATGATAGGCATTGTTTGCATTTATTACCCCTTGGTATACAAATGCACGTGTAAGAAGCATGCTGTTGTAATAATCCATATCCATCTCTTGTTCAAATGATGGTTTAACAATCTTCAATTGTTTTTCTACAACATCAGCAATACCTAGAATTGTGGCATACATGAGATATTCTTCCCATAGCTGCACTTCTATTACTTCTTTTTCTTTCATATTGTCCTGGTCTATTAAGAACTTATTTAAACCATAGACATGTTCCATGTCATCTTTTACTTTCATTTTGAAAGTTTCTGTTGTCTTTGGAAGACTGATGCCTAGAACATTACGATATTTTTTTGATACAATAAGCAGCTTTTGACTACGTAAATCTTTTCTTACCTGCTTTTCAACTTTTTCAAACCATCCAACAACACTCTCATAGTGTCTCTTGCACCATTTTTCAAATTCTTTTGTTTCAAGAATAAGGTTCTTACCTGATGCTTTGACAAACATATCATATAAACGAGATTCTAGTGGATCTTCAGTTGTTAAAGGTTTAGAGAAATCTATCTGGTAGCCTTCTTTCTTTCTGAAGAAACCATTCTCTTCTGTTTTCTTGAAACTTACCTGATTATTCTTGATCCATCTTAAGACATAGGCTGACATAATGCCACCTTTCGTCTTTTCTTTAATCAATCCAGCATGATCTGCTAGATAATAGAAATAGGCAATATTCTTAGTAGGAATATCTCTAAATGGATGAACATCCTTCTTTGAGAATTCACTTCCATCTTCAAAAATCATTTTTGCTTTCTTTTTACTTACAATTAAGCCAGTNNNAAAAAGAATATAGAAGAACTTCATGAATACATCAAAAAATGAATCTTTAGCAAGTTCTCCATCTTCGCCATAGGTTACATTGCTTTCTTCATCATCAAAGCTAGAACCTTCCATTGCATCACTCTTTACATCTTCAAAATCTTCATCTTGGTGATACCGGCTAGGTGAAGCGTAAGTCTGTTCCAATTTTGCAAAAAGCTGCACTCTTTTTATCTTCCCAGTCGACAGCATATGGATTGTACCGTTTTCCATATAATCATGCTCGAATTTGTGCCATTCGCTCATCATCTGGCCGGCCTTGACCCCTCTGAAGTTAAGTTCGCTGGTCGCTTCCATTTTTGCCATTTCTTCTGATATGTCGTCCAGTTTTCTGTCCATGTCCGCCAGCTTTTCGTTGATATTTTTCAGCTGTCTGTTAATATCAGCGAGAGCTGCCGCAGCCGGATCCTTCATCACGCCTATCAGTTTCAGGAATGTGGAAGCCGTGTTTATGGCGCCGATGACCGTTGTCACGCCGCCGGCTAATTCTGTGAAACTGTTGAAAATATCTTTCAATGCGCTCTGTTCCTCAGGATCCAGGTCTAAGACATCCTTCAGTTTATCGACCGACTCGACCACTGATCTTATGCCTGTTTTTACCTCATCCATCGAAACATCCCTGTCCTGCAGTTCTGTGTTGGCGTATGAAACAGATGAGAAACTCAGACTGAGGCTCATCACGATAGCCATAACGACTGCCGCGACCCGCGCAGCACCCGCTTTTCTTTTTCC
>OMRU01000140.1 GCA_900313465.1 uncultured Clostridia bacterium | reverse complement strand
CTTTGGATATTCATAATCTCTGTCGAGTTCAAGTTCTTCATAATGAACATTGGCATCGAAGAAATCTTCTGGGCAGGTAAGACCGATGACAGTAGCTGGCTTCATGGCTTCGACAACTTGCATGGCCTTGTTCATGTAGAAACGAACGACATCGACCTTTTCAGAACCGATTTCGTTTAAGACAGAGCGGATACGGCTGGATTCAGGACCGATACAAGTACCGACTGGGTCGATATTTGGATTGATGGAATCAACGAAAACCTTGGTACGCTTACCTGGTTCTCTTTCGATAGCCTTGATGGAAACGACACCTTCCTGAATTTCAGGAACGGCTCTTTCTAATAACTTCTGGACGAATTCCTTGGAAGAACGAGAGACGACCAAGGATGGTGGGTTGGATCTATCAGAGACATCAGAAAGATGGACTAAGACTCTTTCGCCAACGACAAATCTGTCGCCTGGCATCTTGTTGTTCTTTCTTAAGAAACCCTGAGCCTTGCCAAAGGAGACTTCATAGGAATTGCCATCCTGTTCGATGCGGTTGACAGTACCTTCGATCAATTCGCCAATCTTGTCCTGATAGACGCTGAGGATAGCAGACTTGCTGGCTTCCTTCAACTTGGACTGGAACAACTGTTTGACACGTCTGACATAGGTCTTGTCGAGTTTGGTGACATCAAACTTGATCTTGATGGTATCACCAAGCTTGGCGCTTGGCTTGATTTCCTGAGCATCCTCTAAGGAAATCTGATAGGCATCATCGACGATATCATCTTCATCGGTGACGGTCTTGATATCATAGATAGTGAACTTGGAATAGCTGTTGGAGAAATCAATTTCGCACTTGATCAATTCCTTGGCTGGATCTTCACTATCCTTGTCTTTGAATAAGCCTGGATAGGACCATTCCAAATAAGCCTGCTGCATGGTCTGGGTCAAGATTTCAGCAACCTGTTCGCCAGAGACATAAGAGTCTTTCTGGATGTCGCCGATAGCAGCGGTGAAATCATCACTCTTGATTTTACCAGTGATCGGCTTGGAAGCAGACTTGTAGCCTCTCTTCTTTGGAGCGGCCTTAACAGCTTCTTCAACTTCTTCTAAAACTTCATTTTCTTCAGACATAGTTCTTCTTTCCTCCGGTTATGTCTTTTATTCCTAGGCTTTATAGCCCATGTGAATCTTTTCCACGTCTTCTTTTTGTAAAACCAACTGTTTCTTTCTGCCTTTGATGAAATAGACAACAGTCAGTTTGCCATCCTCATAGGACAAGGCTTTGGCAGTGATGGTTGAGCCAGATTTAGCAAGTTTGATATCCAAATAGTGATCAAGTAACTTACTTGTATCTTCAAAAGGGATTTCTCTTTCACTTCCACCAGATGATATATCAAGCATGTACGCTTCATCAAGATCTGTGATTTCATCAAGCAACGGATTGACCTTATCTGTGTATTCCTGTATCTGGTCCATTGTGATCTGATAGTCCTTATCGATCAGGACTTCTAAGACCATCCCCATCTGTTCATCCTTGTAATAACGAACCGATACAAGATCAAGAGAGAGTTCCTTAGCCGCTTTGGCGAGCGTTTCTTTGACTTTTTCTAATGTGCTTAGTTCCATTCCTACCTCCTAGCATAAAAGAAAGAGTGGACCCCAAAGTGAGGGTCCACTCTTAATTTTCATTAAGAATGTTGCATGCAAACGCATGGTCAGTAGCACGCTGACTGAAATATTTTACCATCTTAAAAAACCAACTGCAATATTATTTATATATAAAGAGGTTAGTTTTGATCTATCTGATAACCTAAAATACTTACCATATGTTAGCCTTTTCATCCCTAAGGAGGTGTCATAATCAAGGAAATTACGTTAAAATATTGTGGCTATGACGTTTCAGGAGGTGAATATGATCAAAAAAGTAAGTGAATCTTATCGCCATCATGTAATTGCTTTTACTCTTGGTCCAGCCTTGAAGATGATTGAGGCAGTATTTGATTTATTGATTCCCCTCATCATGAAAACCATTATCGATATGTCTACCTTTAATGGTATCAGCGCTATTGATAGTGAAACCAATCCCTTTATTTTGAAAATCGCATCTTTCATCCGCCTATTTGGTACATGGATAGAAGATAATCAAAATCTTAATTATGCCATCATTGGTGGCGTGATCATTCTAGTCATGGGTATTCTTGGTTTCTTGACTACCATGATCACCCAATACGTTGCTGCGAGAACTGCTGTATTAGTCGGAAGTGAAGTCCGTTGTTCACTATATGAGAAGATTCTCTCCTTTTCCAAGAAAGAAAGAGAAAAATTTGGTAACGCCAGATTGCTTACGACCTTGAATGCCGATTCCTATCAGGTTCAGCAGGGTGTCCTCATCTTCATTCGTTTGATTGTCAGAGCCCCATTTATCATCCTTGGCGCTTTGGTTATCTCCTTAGTTCTCAATTGGCAAATCGGTCTTGTCTTTGCCTCTATCATTCCTTTGATCTTGTTTGTCATCTTCTTTATCATGCGCAAGTCTTCTAAAGAATACCTCAACATCCAAAAGAAATTAGACCGCATCTCTATCAAGACTAGCGATACCATTGAAGGTAGCAAAGTCATCAGAGCCTTCAACCGTCAGGATTATGAAATCCATTCCTTTGAACATCTGACTAAAGATTATCAAACTAACGCCATCAAAGTAGCTAGACTCAACGCCTTGATCAATCCGCTTACCTTTGCCATCATCGCCTTAGCCACTTTGGCAGTCGTTCTCTTTGGTGGACTTCCACTATTAGAAAGCAGTCAAAGAGATGTCGCTTTATCTTCTACCATCATCACTGAGGTCGCCTATCTTGCTCAGATCTTTACCACCCTGGTGCAGTTGACCAATGTTGTCATGGTCTTGACCAAATCGAGTGTTTCAAAAAGCAGAGTTGATGAAATCCTATCTGTTAAGCCATCTATCACCTCAAAAGAAGGGGCAAAGAAAATCAATATTCCTGACGGAAAAGAAATCCTTCGTTTTGACCATGTCGATTTAGGTTATGAGGAAGATGGTAATCTTGCCTTAAAAGATATCTCTTTTGAACTGAATAAAGGTCAATCCTTGGGTATCATCGGCGGTACAGGTAGTGGTAAATCCACTCTCATCAACCTCATTGAGAGATTTTTGGATACCACTCATGGTACAGTCTTCTATAAAGGTGAAGATATCAAAAATTATCCACTTAAGGATTTAAGAGATGAAATCTCTCTTGTCTTCCAGCATGCCGTCTTATTCAAGGGTAGTATTCTTTCAAACATGCAGATGGCTAATCCAGACGCGAGTGAAGAAGAAATCACCAAAGCATTGAAAGATGCCATGGCTTATGAATTTGTTTCCAAATATGATGATTACCTTCTTTATCCTGTGGAAGAAGGGGGAAAGAATTTCTCTGGTGGTCAACGTCAGAGACTGAGCTTTGGACTTGTTGACGGATAAGAAAGTCAGAGAAAACATTTCCTCTCATTATCAAGGCATCACCAAAATCATCGTTTCTCAACGTGTTTCCACCATCAGCGACTGCGATATGATTTTGGTTCTCGATGGTGGCAAATTGGTGGCTAAGGGCAATCACAAGCAGTTATTAAAACACTGTGATGTCTATAAAGAAACCTATGAGTCACAGGTGCAGAAAGGAGGAAACTAACATGAACTACAAAAAGCGTTTCCTTTCCTATCTCTTACCACAGAAAAGAAATATCTTCTTCATTGCCATCTCGGTTTTGATCTTCAGCATCGGTCAATTATCTCAGCCTTTATTTGTTGGCTATGCCCTTGATGCTGCCTTGAATGATGATTCCAAACTATTCTATATCTTTGTCTTCGTCTCTTTAGGATTATCAATACTTGCCGCGATATCGGATTACATCTTTGAATACGTGGTGGGAATCATGACTCAAAAAATGATTCTCTCCATGAGAAATGACGTTTATCAGAAATTAAGCCGCATCTCCATAGATTCTATCTTCAAATCCAGCCAAGGCAATATCGTCCAGCTAGAAATCGGGGATGTAGAGAATATCGCAAATGGTCTCTTCAGTGTCTTCAAGTCCCTAATGGAAGGCTTGCTTGCTATTTTGATCACCATTTTGATGATGTTTGTCACCAACTGGATTTTAGCTCTTGGTGTCATCATCCTTTCTCCTTTATCTATCCTTGTTTCTCGCTTTGTCGCCAAGTTCAGTCATGAACACTTCCAGAAGCAAGCCAAATTACAGGCTAGTCTGAATGGAATCTCGTTAGAAGGCATCAACAATTCCGATTTATTACAATCCTTCAATTACCAGGATGATTCATTAAGACAATACGATTGCCAAAACGAAATCTTACGTAAAGAAGGAAAAGTTGCCTTATTCTCTGCTTCTTGGGTCAATCCTTCTACTCGTCTTGTCAACAATACCATTTATGTCATCATCGGCATCTCTGGTATCATCATGATTGGTTTGACTCCTGTCTATCCTATTCTTTCTATGACCATCGGTCGATTATCTTCCTTCTTAAGCTATACCAATTCCTATACCAAACCATTTAATGAAATTAGCGGTGTCGTTTCTGAATATGAGGCCGCCGTATTTGCTTTCAAGCGTATCGATGACTTCTTGAATCAACAAGAAGATATCGATGAAGGCAATATGGATATTGATGACATCAAAGAAATCCAATTCAAGGATATGTATTTCTCTTATGAGAAAGACCAGAAGCTCATTGAGAACTTCAATAGAACCATTCACAAAGGTGAATCGGTAGCCATTGTTGGTCCTACCGGCGCTGGTAAGTCAACTTTGATCAATGTATTGATGCGTTTTTATGATCCAGTCAAGGGTGCAATCTTATATAACGGCATCAAAGGAACTGAGATTAGCAAATCCGCACTTCGTAAAAACTTCGGAATGGTCTTACAAGAGACTTGGATCTTCTCAGCTACCATCATGGAAAATGTCCGTTATGCCAAACCTGATGCCTCTGATGAAGAAGTGATTCAAGCCTGTAAGAAAGCTCATGCTGACACCTTTATTAGTACGCTTCCTCGAGGTTATGACACTCTAGTCTCTGCTAAAGAAGGTCTTTCTGAAGGTGAAAGACAGATGCTCACCATTGCCAGAGTCATGCTTCTTGAACCGGATATTGTCATCCTTGATGAAGCAACCAGCAATGTCGATACGAGAAGTGAAAAGCTGATTACCGACGCCTTTGACAATATGATGAAAGATAGAACCAGCATCGTCATCGCTCATCGTCTTTCCACCATTCAGAGAGCAGATTTGATCATCGTGTTAAAAGATGGCCATATCATTGAGACTGGCAATCATGAAACTTTGATGAATCAAAAAGGCTTCTATTATTCGATGTATTCGTCACAATTCAATTAGTTTTTTCTCAATTTCTATTATTTAGTTGCTCTTTTTTAGATTCTTTGCTAAAATCTTAACCCGGACTCAGGTCCAAGACAGTTCGTTGTTGCCATCCTGTCTTTAAACAAAACCAGGAACAAAATCCGTACCATTTCTATGGACGCCTTTTGTTTTCCAAAGGCGTCCATTTTCTTTTTTACGCCTTTTGAAACATTCCACCTCTTGGCAATAGAAAGGAGCATGTTAAACATGCAAAAAATCAAAAGTTGGATTCTCGATATGAGAATGCTTCTCCGTTCCATCCCATCCCCTGTCGTCGCTTTCTTCATCCTCTCCGTCGTCGTTATGAACCTTCTTGCTAACAAGACGGTCGTCAACCTCCCATGGCTTGCCCTTGATGGTGGTTTTTTTGTCTCTTGGTTAGCCTTCTTGACCATGGATATCATCGTCAGAAGATATGGTCCATCTGCGGCTAACAAAGTCAATGTCTTTGCTATCGTGACAAACTTATTTGCTTCCTTGATCTTCATTCTCATCGCCATGATTCCTACTGAAGATGACTATAGTGGCTTTAACTCCATCTTTGGTGGAACCTGGTTTATCCTTCTTTCTTCCACCATCGCTTTCCTTCTTTCTGGTTTAGTCAACAACTTTTTAAACTGGGGTATCGGCCAAACCTTCAAGAAAAATCCAAATGGAAAACTCGCTTTCTTCTCTAGAAGTTATATTTCCACCTTTATCGGTCAGTTTGTCGATAACATGGTCTTTGGCTGTCTCACCTTCATGGTCTTTGGTCCGATCTTCTGGGGTCCAGAAACGGCCTGGTCCTTCTTACAGTGCTTCATGGCCGCTGTCACTGGTGCTGTTGCTGAATTATTAGCCGAAGTCCTCTTCTCTCCTATCGGATATCATGTCTGCAAGAAATGGGAAGAAGATGGTATCGGAAACGACTACTTTGCTTTCCGTGAATCTTTAAAACAGAATTCCAACTCTACTGATTATAAAACTATGGAGGCCTAAATTATGGTTTTGATTACCGGTTCAAGTTCGGGTATCGGTCTTGCTGTCGCCAAACACTTCCTTTCGATGGGATATGAAGTAAGTGGTATCGACATCA
>OMRU01000106.1 GCA_900313465.1 uncultured Clostridia bacterium | reverse complement strand
TCAGAAGAGACAAGTTCATAAGAGATATCAGCATCTGGACCGAAGCCAGTTACAATCTGCTTCTTAGAGGCAACGCCCTTGTAGAGAGTGATGGTCTGATTCTTCAAGTTCAACTGGAAGTCAGCACCATTGTCCATGAGGTTGGAACGAGCAGAAGTATAGAGCAATTCCATAGCTCTGATACGAGTGTAGTAGTACTGCATGTTGGTAGAGACAGTGTCAGAATAGTATTCCGTAGTGGAATAGGTCTTCTTAGCAGCATCATACTTACCAACCTTGACACCACCCTTACCACCACGTAAGGTAGCATCCCATTCACCGCCGCCGACAGCAGATTCATTTCTATCACCAAGAGGGATGTTGTTACCGGATCTGGTCATGATTTCGAGGTTGTTGGTCTTATCGCCGACAGTACCGACCTGATAGTCAGTGACGATGTGACCTCTGAAGCCCCATTCATCTCTTAAGATGGTGGTGAGAAGTGGATAATGTTCAGAGTTGGCAACAGTACCGATTCTGTTGAAACCGGTCATGATACCAGCGCTGCCACCTTCTTCAACGGCATACTGGAATGGCTTGAGGTAGTTTTCACGGATGGTCTGTTCATCAGCCCAAGTGCAGATACCACCACGGTTGGTTTCCTGGTCATTCAAAGCGAAATGCTTGATGTAGGAATAGACACCATGGCTAGCAGCACCAGCGATGACCTGAGCGGTGATCAAACCGGCCTGGACGCCATCCTGAGAATAATATTCGAAGTTACGACCGGAGAATGGAGATCTATGGGTGTTCATGGATGGAGCATACCAACCGTTGTAACCATTCCACATACCTTCTTCACCGATGAGGTTACCGAAGTCAGAAGCAATCTGCTGGTTCCAGGTAGCGGCTAAAGTCTGAGAAGTCGCCCAGTATCTGGTACCGGAAGAACCACGAGCAGAAATGTAACCATCTTTGGTCTGACCACCGATGGTACATGGTCCGTCTGGATCGACAGCTTCCTGCTTACCGATACGTTCAATACCTAAGGTCTTGAAGAAACCGGTAGAGTTGAGCATCTGCATTTCTCTATAGGTGAGCTGGTTCATGAACTTGACCCAGGCAGCAGCATGAGTCAAACCATTGATTTCTTCATTAGAAGAAGTAACCAAAGTGGTGTCATCATATGGATCAATACCCATCATATCGGTAAGTCTGATCTTGACTTCACCCTTGGTGTCAATGGCCTGAGTCCAGTCAGTTGGAATGACAGCAGAGGCATCATCACCCCACTTGTTCCATCTTTCATGGAGTTCGTCATTACCATCACCAAAGACGAAACCAAACTGGAGTTTCTTGGCAATTTCACCCTTGGTAATCTTGTATTCTTCATTATTGTTGTCAGCAGAGATGAGTGGGTTGGTGGTATCATCGCTAGCAGAAGCGATAGTGTGTTCTTCAGCAGTTGGAGCAACTGGGAAGGTACCAATCATATCCTTTCTGGAAAGGATAGTCATGGTTGGGGAGATAGAAGCATAGTTGTACATGGATTCAGGATCGTTCTTGGTGAAGACATTTTCAACCTTGGCACCAGTTTCCTGAGACTTGTCTAACTTGGCAGCTTCAAGATTCATGTTCTTGACGACTGTGGTAGCATCATGATCATGAGAGTTTCTGGCAGCATAGAACTTATAGGCACCAGCTTCAACTTCATAGCCCTTGAAGTTGTTATCATTAGCATCATTGTAATCGTAAGAAGCAAGTTCATAAGAATTCCAAGTGATGGTCAATTTCTGAGCTTCACCTGGCTTAAGATTCTTGGTCTTACCAAAGGAGATAAGCTTGACGACGGATTTCTCAATACCACCAGAGGTATATGGAGCTTCGACGTAGATTTCAACAACATCCTTACCGGCAACATCACCAGTATTGGTGACATCGATAGTAGCAGTATAGGTCTTGACACCCTTAGCATCAGCTGCACTCTCGGTAACATTGAAGTTATCCCAACTGAAAGTGGTGTAGGAAAGACCATAACCGAATGGATAGACAACGTTTCTGTCATACCAGTCATCGGCATCAGTAAAGGTATCGCCAAGATCCTTGCTACCTAAGGCTTTCTTTGTAGCAGCAGCATTGAGGTCGACATGACCATCCTGGATTTCTCTATGCATGGTTTCATAGTACTTATAACCCATGTAGATACCTTCTTCGTATTCGACTTCCTTACCTAAGTTGCTGGAACCACCAGTTAAGGAATAGGTATCATTCGTGCCATTTTCAACAGTCTGAGAACCATCGCCGAAGTTCTGATAGGTTGGGTCGACAGTGAAATCTCTAGTCCAGATATCGACAGTTCTACCAGATGGAGAAGCTTCACCCTTCAAAACCTTTAAGACACCATCAAAACCATAGTCACCGGTCTGACCGATAGAAACAATAGCAGAGATCTTTGGATCATCCTGTAAGGCACCCATTTCAAGGATGTTACCGGAGTTGACCATGACAACGATCTTGTCAAACTTGGATTTGACGTGTTCGATTAAATCTTTTTCTTTGTCAGTGAGTTCAAGATAGTGCATGGTCTTATCAGCACGACCAGCAACGTTCTTGACGCCTTCATCAACACCTTCACCGCCTAAACGGGATAAGAAGATGAAAGCAGCATCGCTATAACGATTATAGGTAGCCTGAATTGCTGGAGTATATAAACTCATTGGCAATTCAGTATCTTCATAAGTTGGAGTGGACCAAGCGGCCTTAGTGGATAAAGAGCCAGCGGAATTAGCCATATATAAGGCTTTTAAGGCTGGGTTGATCTTTAAGCCAGCATTCTCTAAAGAGGTGTAGATATCAGCGCCATCTTCCAACTGACCGGAACCGGAACCAGTACCGCCATAGGCATAAGCCCAGGAGTTGACGCCGAATAAAGAAATGTTCTTCATGTCGGTATAAGGAAGCATGTTTTCCTTGCCGCTTACACCGCCGCCGTTTTTCAGAAGAATAACAGCATCCTGAACCAATTCAATGTTCTTTTCCTTGGTAGCTTCTTTCAATTCTTCATTGCTGGAGAAAGCGGAATAATACATACCGCCATCCTTACCAAGAATCTGTTTACCCTTGATAGCAGCAAGATTTGGAAGAGAAGTACCACCAAGAATGACGCCCATGCTGGAAGCCAGAATTGGCAGAGCAAGGAACAAAGCGCTCTTCTTCATGTTTCTTCTATTGTTTGAATGTTTCATAAATCCCTCCTTTTTGTTTTCGGACTATACTTCAAACTAACATCAAGCATAAATTGAGGCTAACGAAGAGTTCAACAAAGGCGACATCCTTAACAAAAATCGAGGCACAAAATGCATGAAAAAAGGGCCTTGAAAATAAAGCCCTTTCATAAGCGGTATAACGGAAACTTAAGCGGCTAAAACAGTACTCTCGGATAAGAAGTCATAAAAGCAATTGAGAAACTCATTTCGGTTAGATCGACTAAGTGGAAGTTCCTCATTCGATTTGGATAAATAGACTTCCGTTCCCCTGACGCTGGTGACATATCGCATATTGACTAAAGCATAGACACAACACCTGGCAAAGCCATATGGTTCTAATAATTTTTCATATTCACTTAAGGTGCCACGACAGCGAACATTATAAATATTATCATTACTAAAGTAATGAATATGGAGAACGTGTCCTTGGATTTCAATATAGAGAACGCGATCAGATGGGATGCTGACGATACCCTCTCTTGTTTTGATGTTGATCTCTTTAATTTTCTCTTTTAGTACACGATTATGGGCTTTTTCGATGAAAAAATACATATTTTTCTCATCTAGTGGCTTAAGCACATATCCGATAGCTGACACCTGATATCCTTGAAGAACAAACTCCTCCGAGTCGCTCATGAGGATGATAGGTTGCCAGGGATGACTCTTCCTGAAGGTCTTGGCGACATCAAGGCCAAGTCCATCCGGTAAAACGACATCACTGATAAGAATATCTATGTTCGTCTCGTCCTGACTACAAAAGGCTTCTGCCGAATGATAGTGGTGAATTTGTATCATATCATCTGTCTTTGCAAAATAGTTTTCCAAGAGAAATACAAGCTTGTTGTGGATTTTCTGATCCACATCGATTATCCCGATATTGATCATATTCGCTGTTGTTCCTTTGCAAAAATTATAGGGTTATGATGTAAAGGCTTTCAAAGGGTTGGCACGGATTACCAAAAAAACGGCACGGATT